>DASSWV010000043.1:0-4064 GCA_035704545.1 Pelobium sp. | reverse complement strand
CAAGGCCACGAGAGTTTTTGCGAAACATCCATTAACTCGGTAAGTGACGAAAATGCAAATGGCATCTCTTTGGAAGAAAAGGTAAGAATTGTAAAATCGGTTATTGATGTGCTGGGCTGCACAAGCTTTGCACCTTTGATGATATTCTCTGGCCATGCCAGCCACTCGGCAAACAATCCTTTTGCGTCAAGTTTAGATTGTGGTGCGTGTGCGGCAAGTCCCGGACGGCATAACGCCAGAATGTTGGCCAAGATTGCGAACGAAGAAAATGTTAAAACAGCTTTAAGAACTCGGTTTGGCATCCAAATACCTCAGAACACCCTGTTTTTAGGTGCAGAACACAATACTGCAACAGACGAAATCATCTTATTTGACAGCCAAGCGCCAAAAGACCACCTAGAATTAATCAAAAAATTAAAATTGAACTTGGCAAAAGTACAATCATCTGCCACCCAAGAAAGACTAGGAACAAGGACAAACAGTATTGCCAAGGCAAACTATAAAAGCACCAATTGGGCGGAAACCAGACCAGAATGGGGGCTGGCAAAAAACGCGGCTTTTATTATAGCACCCAGAAGTGTCACTAAAAACCTCCACCTAGGCGGGAGAAGCTTCTTAAATTCATATAACTGGGAACTGGATAAAGAAGGAAAAGTACTTGAAGGAATTATGCAGGGCCCAATGGTAGTTGGACAGTGGATCAATAGCCAGTATTATTTCTCCACAGTAAATAATGATCTGTTTGGTGGAGGGTCTAAAATCACACAAAACGTTACTAGCAAACTCGGCGTTGTGCAAGGCAACGGAGGCGATTTAAAATTTGGCCTACCGTTGCAATCTGTAAAAGCAGGAGACAATGAAATGTACCACCAACCCCTTAGGTTATCTGTGGTGATACAAGCGCCCAAACACATCGTCTCAGAAATTGTTGAACGGAACGAGGATATCAAAACCTTGATAAATAATGAATGGCTTTACTTAATGGTAATGGATCCTTTGCAAGGAAACGAAATCACTATTTATCAGCAGTGCAACGGCTTTGGTAGTCAATCGCAAAAAGAAAAAAATCCAATTTCTGCTGAACTAATGAACTAAAAAAAGAAGGATTGCAAACGGCCGAATGTCCGAGTTTGCAATCCTTTTATCAATTAGATGATCACTCCTGCATTTTTTGCAGATGATGTTATTAATCTTTCCAGTATTCTTTAAGCCAGCTAAACCTATCGTTGATGATGCGCTGTTTTTCCAATCCCAAGTGGCTTAAATAAGCGTTTGCAACAGGAGAAAATCTTTTCCCCTTTAACCAGATCAAATTCCAAGAGGTTTGTATAGGCAAACCCTTTAAGGGAATAATTTTAATGCTTTTATCATAAAGCTCACTTTTCACACCTATTAAAGGCATAATACTAACACCTAAACCGGCCAATATAGCTTGTTTAACGGCTTCATTTGAAGTAAGCTCAATTTTTTTATTAACAACAATTTGGCGGTTAGCGATAAAGGTTTCCATTGCCCGTCTGGTCGCAGATCCCGGCTCTCTAAAAATCCAAGGCAAATCTGTTAAATCACTTCCGTTTTCCAGAATTCGCTCAGACCAAGCTGAATTACTCACTAAATAAAGCTTGTTCTCCATTAAAGTAACCTTGTCGATAACAGATTTTTCTGGCAATACCGAAACAAGTGCAAAATCAACTTGGTTTTTCTCTAAACTTTCTAAAACCTGGTACCTATTGGTGACTTCCATCCGTAAATTAACGCCCTTGTGCTCACTTAAAAAATCCGACAGAAAATAAGGCATAATATATTTACCTGTGGAAACTACTGCAATATTAATTTCCCCAGTTAAAAATCCTTTATAAGCTAAAGATTTATGCTTCATCACATCCACCTCATCAATAATACGTTTTGCCACCTCGGCTATTTCTTCCCCAAATTTTGTAAGGTACAACTGTCTCCCTATAATTTCGGTAAGTGGAATTTCAAACTGATCTTGAAAATTTTTGAGCTGAATAGACACTGCCGGTTGCGTTAAATGCAATGCTTCGGCCGCTTTAGTAATGTTCTTTGTCTGCGATATTTTCAGAAAAACATAAAGTTGATTGAGCGTATAATTCATAAATAAATTTTATGCTAAAAATAGAAAATATAAATAAAACACATGGAAATATTATAACGAATTTTGAGTCACAAAAACATAAAACATGGAACAACACAAAAGCTTAACACTATTAAAGGGAGATTTCACACCAGATGAAACCATAGACGTACTTTTTTCCCTAATCAATGAAAAAATCAGGTTTCATAACTTACATATTTTAGGTATAAAAGAAGGCAGAAGTGGCGACAAGACACTGCATGAGAAACGTTTGGAAGAACTATTAGAGACAAAAAAAATGATTTCAAATTTTGTGACCAATGCAGAATCAGGCACAAAAAAAATTTCTATCGATGGAATCATAAATTTAAAAATTACAGTTTAAGTGGTTTAAAATCGGGGATTGATAGAATAGAAGTAGAATTTATTTTACACTCAATAAATATTTTGTTTGATGATTGATGAGCGGTAAGATATCGGAGTATAATGAACGCGTGAATAATTATCCCGATAAAATTTCTATTTCCGTATATCATCCCTAATTTTAAAAATGCAATTTGGAAAAGTAGAAAACCCAGGAGAAATAGATTTTAGCCTTCCGGCTGATGCAAAAGAAACCGCAGAAGTTTTAAAGCAAAATAAACCCAAGAATGATTTTAAGGCTTACGTTGGCTGTGCAAAATGGAACAAAGCCGATTTAAAAGGTTTTTATCCGCGAGGCACAAAAGATGAGCTAACTTATTACGCCAAGCAGTTTAACTCGATAGAACTGAATGCAACTTTCTACAGCATTCCAAATAGAGAGCAAGTAATTACTTGGAAAGAAAAAACACCTGAAGGTTTCAAGTTTTTCCCAAAGATTTCCAATACGGTAAGTCATTTCCGTAGGTTAAACAACGTTGAAGAACCACTCATACAATATTGCGACTCAATTAGTAATTTCGAGGAGAAACTGGGAATGGTTTTTCTCCAACTGCATGATAACTTTAAGCCAAAGGATTTTGATCGGCTGAAAGTTTTGGTCAAAGATTTCTCTAAAGCAATTCCACTGGCAATTGAACTTAGAAACGAAGAATGGTTTACCGATGAAAAGATAGCCGATGAAATCTTCGACCTTTTTCATAAAAACAACATCTCAAATATTATTGTGGACACTGCCGGCAGACGAGATATGCTCCACATGAAATTGACTAGTCCGCAAGCTTTTATAAGGTACGTTGGCGCAAACCACGAAAGTGATTATACTCGTTTAGATGAGTGGGTAGAAAGAATTGTGCAATGGAAAAAAGAAGGTTTGCAGGAGCTTTACTTTTTTGTACATCAGAATGTGGAGAAGGCCTCGCCCCTACTTTCTGCTTATTTTATTGAGAAACTAAACAAAGCTTTGGGTTTGAAATTGACTGTTCCGGTAATGGCGACGGATGAACCTACTTTGTTTTAGTCTATTTCTTATAAGTTTTGGCTTTTACGCTCAGGCTTGCCTGCCCTCCTGCCGGGCAGTGGCAGTTACTTTTTTACAGAAAAAAGTAACCAAAAACTGTCGCCTGCGCCCCTTGCTAGGGAAGGTAGTGCTTTTACTTCTTTCGTCTTTACCGCAAAGGCCAAGGGAGAATTAACGGTTAACCAAAGGTTAGTGCTTGAGCCTATTTAATGGAAAAATCGGCTTGTTTATAAAATTTATTTCGATAAACAAGGTGCGGTTAACGATAAAACGGCATCCTTTTTTTGTCACCCTGAGCAGAGTCGATGGGCGTACAAAAAAGATATAATGGAAAGCGTGTTAAAACGTCTAAATAAAAATTTAAGGATCAAATTTATATCCACCAAACCATAATCCTTACACCTTTAACCCTATACCTAAATTTAACCTAATTTAATATCTTTGCGGCAACATGAGTGATAATAGATATAACCAACGTGGCGTTTCTGCCGGTAAAGAAGATGTACACAATGCCATCAAAAACATTGA
>DASSWV010000447.1:0-12298 GCA_035704545.1 Pelobium sp. | reverse complement strand
CTTGCGAAAATGAATGTTACTCAGCAAAATATTCGTTTATCCTGCCAGTTAATGATTGATGATGAATTGAATGGCTTGCAGATAAAGGTTTTTTGATCCACCAGAATCATCAGATTCGCTTTAACTGGTGCCTTTCCTTTCCATAGCGTTTAGAAAATAATTTAAAACTTACTGAAGAATAAGGTTGCTAAATATAGATAATTTACCTATTTATGTAGTTATAATATCAGATAATTTACCTAGTTATATAGTTATAATATCCGATAATTTACCTATTGTTGTGCTGTTTGTTTTAAATACATTATCTTTGGGTTTAAAATGATGTTTTTATGCGAAGGATAATGCTCGAAAAGTTAGTGCAGCACTTACCAAAAAAGGAGTTCACTATTTTAACTGGGGCTAGGCAAACGGGGAAATCAACCTTGTTAAAACAACTTGAGAAACACTGCGTAGCAGAAAATATACCTGTTGTTTTTCTCAATTTTGAATTTAAAAACCTGCTGGCAGATTTGGATGACAATCCCTTAAACCTGTTAAATTATTTGCCGCAAACTACAGCAAAGAAAGTAGTACTAATTGACGAGGTTCAATACTTAAAAGATCCAACCAACTTTTTAAAGCTTTTGTATGATGAGCATGCTGCCGATATTAAAATAATAGCTACTGGGAGCAGTGCTTTTTACATGGACGATAAGTTTAATGATTCTTTGGCAGGGCGTAAAAGGATTTTTACGTTGCTTACCTGTTCTTTTGATGAGTATTTAGAATTGCTGGAACGCCCAGACTTGCTAGCAGAAAAAACAAGAATTACCGCCAATCCAAAAGCTAAAAGTACTCAAATCGGGTATCTTAAAAATGAGTGGGATAACTATATGATTTATGGGGGTTACCCTGCCGTAATCACCGAACGTGATTTTAAAGAGAAGCAGGCTAGGTTAAGGGAGTTGCGAGACTCCTTTGTAAAACGCGATATATTGGAAGCTGGCGTACAAAATGAAACAGTTTTTTACCAGTTGTTTAGGTTGATAGCATCACAAACAGGCGGTTTAATCAATATTAACGAACTTGCTACAACGCTAAAGGTACGAAACGAGACCATAGCTAGTTATTTGTATGTGATGCAAAAATGTTTTCATATAGCTTTAGTAAAGCCGTTTTTTAAAAATCTAAGGAAAGAATTGGTTAAAATGCCCAAAGCTTATTTGTTAGACAGCGGTTTAAGGAACTGTTTAATCAATAACTTTCAGCCGATAGCAACCCGCTTGGATAAGGGAGAACTGTGGGAGTGCGTAAACTATAAGTTATTAGCAGAAAAACACAGCTTTGACGATATTAAGTTTTGGAGAACGGCAGATGGAAATGAGGTAGATTTTGTTCTTCCAGAATCTGAAAGCCCTTATGCAATTGAAGTCAAGTTTGACGAACTGCAAGCAAAAGTCTCAAAATACCAAAAGTTTCTAGAAGGGTATCCAGAGATTGATTTTCAATTTTCTTACTACAATAATTTTAACGAAGGTTTTTTCAGGAGAATTCATCAGTCTTACTAAAATCGGCGGACAGCTATTATTTGCTTAAGTTTTTCTTGCGGTTGGTGTTTTTACCATATTGCTTACAATCTTCTATAGGATAGGATATTACCAACAGGATTAATGTGAATATTTGTATCAGTTAACCTTTGTGTTGCGTAAAGTACTTTTAATAGGGTAAAATTAAATTTATAATTTGATGAAAAATTTAAAACTTTTTGGCTTGTTATTATTTATTTCGGCAAGTATAATGGGATGCAGTAAAGAAACTGAAATTAAAAATTTCACCGCGACAGAAAAACAATTATTGGGGAACTGGGTGGAGAAAGAGCCGTATAATGAAAATGGACGGTATTATGGAGGTGATGACGGTACATGTGATACCTTAGTTTTTACAAATAATAATAAAGTTGAGTTGTATTTCCCATTGCAAGGTTGGGGCTATAAAGTAATAGGTCAAGAAACCATACTATTTACCAACGAACAAACTAAAGAAGAAAAAAATTTCGTGTACGCTATTGATGAAAATGGAGAACTTACTATTTATAATTTTGTAGATAGAAGTATTACTGCTAGAGTTAAGAACATCACTTTTGTTAGACTAAATGAGTTTACTAAGTAATGTTTAGGGTCTAACTATATTATTCCAAAACAAAAAGGCTAATGTTTTACCAACATTAGCCTTTGTAATAAAGTTTTAAAATCAATTAAACATCAATCTTAGCATATTTCGCATTCTTTTCAATAAACTCTCTACGTGGTGCAACTTCATCGCCCATTAACATAGAGAATATATGGTCAGATTCTACTGCGTTATCAATTGTAACTTGTTTTAAAGTTCTGGTAGCAGGGTTTAAAGTGGTTTCCCATAATTGTTCTGCATTCATCTCTCCCAAACCTTTGTAACGTTGGATGTGTACGCTTTCTTCTTTACCTGCTCCTTTTAACCGCTGAACAGCAATGTCGCGTTGCGCATCATTCCAGCAGTATTCAAATTCTTTTCCTTTTTTAACTTGGTATAAAGGTGGGGCCGCAATATAAACGTTTCCAAACTCTATCAAAGTTTTCATGTAACGGAAAAAGAAGGTTAAGATGAGCGTGGTAATGTGCGAACCGTCAATGTCCGCATCCGTCATGATGATGATTTTATGGTACCTTAACTTTTCAAGATTTAAAGCTTTGTCATCTTCCGGAGTGCCAATGCTCACGCCTAAAGCGGTAAAAATATTTTTGATCTCGTCGTTCTCGTAAATTTTGTGCTCCATGGCTTTCTCCACGTTCAAAATTTTACCCTTTAAAGGTAAAATTGCTTGAAAATCACGGTCACGGCCTTGTTTAGCGGTTCCACCCGCCGAATCTCCCTCCACCAGGTATAATTCGCAAGCATAAGGGTCTTTATTGGCGCAATCGGCCAGTTTTCCGGGTAAACCAGAACCGCCCATTACATTTTTACGCTGCACCATTTCCCTTGCTTTACGGGCTGCGGCTCTGGCGGTAGCGGCCAAAATCACTTTGTTAACAATTAGTTTGGCTTCTCTTGGGTTTTCCTCTAAAAAGTTACCCAGGGCTTCACCCACTGCTATATCTACTGCACCAGTTACTTCGTTGTTACCTAGTTTAGTTTTTGTTTGTCCTTCAAACTGTGGCTCTTGTACTTTTACCGAAATTACAGCAGTTAAACCTTCTCTAAAATCATCACCTGTAATTTCAATCTTCAAGTTTTTTAACAAACCCGATTTATCTGCATAGGATTTTAAAGTCCGTGTTAAACCACGCCTAAAACCGGCAATATGTGTGCCTCCTTCATGCGTATTGATGTTGTTTACATAAGAGTGTACATTTTCACTGTATGAGTTGTTGTAGGTGAAAGCAAGCTCAACCGGGATACCGTTTTTCTCGCCTTCAATGTAAATTGCTTCCGGAATTAACGGCGTACGCGTATCATCTAAGTACTGCACAAACTCTTTTAATCCGCCTTCGCTATGGAAATGCTCTGATAAAAAAGCGCCATCTTCTGTAGTTTCGCGTTCATCTGTTAAGGTTAGGCGGATGCCTTTATTTAAGAAAGCCAGCTCTCTTAGCCTGCTGGCTAATATATCAAACTTATATTCAGTAGTTTGTGTAAATATTGTTTCATCGGGAGTAAAAGTTACAATGGTTCCGCTAACATCTGTGGTTCCAACTTCTTTTACAGAATATTGAGGCTTTCCACAAGAATACTCTTGCATAAATACTTTGCCATCGCGGTGAACTTCAGCCTTTAAATGGATAGATAATGCGTTAACACAACTTACCCCCACACCGTGTAAACCTCCAGATACTTTGTAAGTATCTTTATCAAATTTACCTCCGGCATGTAAAACCGTCATTACCACTTCTAATGCGGACCGTTTTTCTTTAGTGTGCATGGCAGTAGGAATACCACGACCGTTATCACTAACTTTTATAGAATTATCTTTTAAAATGGTTACAAAAATATCGGTGCAATAGCCAGCTAGTGCTTCATCAATAGAGTTATCTACAACTTCATAAACCAAGTGGTGCAAGCCTTTTGAACCTGTGTCACCAATATACATCGCCGGACGTTTACGAACGGCTTCTAAACCTTCTAAAACCTGAATATTATCGGCCGAATAATTTGATTTGTCTTCCTTTTCTTCGCTCATTATATTTTTAAGTCAATACCTGTAAAAATACGTTTTATGCTTGGTAATCCGAAACGGTGTGGATAATTTATATCACCAAGGAATTGTGGAATTATTCTGTTGAGCAGCATAATGGCAAACCCCATTTTGCACCAGTAAATTGAGTACTCATCAAACCGTTTCAATTGTGATGTTAAAACTTAGTTACTTGCGTAATTTTTTCCCCGAATGGAGTAGTATGTACGTTTCCCGTTTTTACCGACTTCTAAATAAAACCCTCTTCATTCCCCTCAGGCAGGGTTTACTACGCAATTTTCATTATGGATTTAAATTTGTATTCTTTTCTACGAGGTTAATTATTTATTAACAGGAATCTCAAAAATATACTTTAACTAAAATATAATTGAAACATCCAAATCCCCACTGCGTATAAACTTACTCGTGGTGTGGAAAAAAGGGATTGATAAACGAACTCAAGAATTTTATTATGAAAAAGAACTTTTACCAACTTATTTTACTCATCAGCATATTCGCAGTGGGTTGCACTACAGAACAGCTTCCCGGTGTTTCACCCTATTCTGGTGAAACCCAGTTGATAGCGTTTGGATTCTTAAAAGCAAATAACCCGATTTTAGACAAAGACTACCAGTCTAGTTTTGACGGGCAAACCATTAATATAGAGGTCCCCAAAGGTGTTGATTTAAAAGCATTAGTGCCTACTTTTAAGGTTTCTGACAATGCAACTTTAATGCTTGCTAATGTGGAAGTTAAAAGTGATGAAACCTCAGTTGATTTTTCTCAATCGCTCTCTTTTACGGTTGTTGCGCAAAATAAAAAAGTTGCTAAATATTATTCCTCGGTATTATTGGTAGGGGTAACTCAAGATTTTCAAGCCAATAGTAAAACATCTTATAACAATTACATTAAAAACAATTTATATATCGATTTCTCTACGGCGATTAAAAAGACCGCATTGAATGTGAGTTATTATGAGGATGCTTACAATGCAAGAGCTTACGCTGATTTTGATAAGGACGGAGATATGGATATTATTGGTGGCGCAAGCAATAATTACGGTACTGCCAGTTTGGAGTTAGAGTATTTTAGAAATGACATTTTTGAGTTTAAAAAAGATCAAACGGTGTTTAGCAATGGTGTACCTAAGATGCTAAACGCCAGAAAAGCAATAATTGTTGATTTAGATAAAAATGGTTGGTTAGATGTAGTTTTTGCAGGTTCCGGCTTTGATAAAAGTCCGTATGCAGGTGAAACAGTTAAAGTTTTGATGAATTTTAACGGAAAATTTAGCGCAAAGGATTTAACGGCAGGCAAAGGGTATTTCGCATCTGTAACGGCAGGTGATATTGATAACGACGGAGATGTTGACCTATTTGTAACGGATAACAAAGCAATCAGTAAGTTTTTTATCAATGATGGTGCAGGAAATTTCAAAGAAGATTTAGCAATATACCCAAGCGATTTATGGGGTAAAGCATACTTTACATCCGAGCTTTATGATATCAATGCCGATGGTTATTTAGATTTGGTAACTGGCGGACATGAGCATAACGGAGCAAGCACCATTATCCTTTTAGGGAATGCAAGCGGTAACTTTATGTCCTCAAGAATGGTGACTGTGCCAGGAGTTTCTGGGTTTGGGGTAGTAATTGATGTGGATTTTATTGATTATGATAAAGACGGAAAAACGGATGTTTTAATCACCAGAACGGGCGATGGTAAACTGGAACAAGGTTATTATAAGGGATATTACCTACAGTTGTTAAAAAATACTGGGACGGCTTTTGAAGATGTGTCAAAAACAGCATTAACAGAAAATGCAAATCAAGCGGCAAGGTGGGTAAACTTAGTGCGGGTACATGATGTTGATAATGATGGCGACTTAGATATTACCACAGATGATCAGTTTTACAGATTATCCTGGACAAACAATAACGGGACGTTCTCTAAAAACTAAGGTTAATTTATAGGTTGTAATGGAACAGGGTGCGTAAGCATCCTGTTTTTTGTTTTAGCACAAATTATTTGTTTATTTATAAGATGGCAAATACAATGGTTGATTTAAATGAAAATATCAGTTTCGGGAATTTAGAATTGCTAGCAAAGCAAGTAGTGGAGGGGTTTATTACTGGCTTGCATAAAAGTCCGTTCCATGGGTTTTCGGTTGAGTTTGCCGAGCATCGCTTGTACAACAAAGGAAATTCTGTAAAAAACATAGATTGGAAACTATTTGCCCGTACAGATAAATTATTTGTTAAGCGCTTTGAAGAGGAAACCAACCTCCGTTGCCATTTATTAATCGACCAATCGTCATCAATGTTTTATCCCGAAAAGGGAATCAATAAATTTGAGTTTAGTGCCTTGGCAAGCGCAGCAATCATCAATCTGTTAAAAAGGCAAAGAGATGCTTTCGGGTTGACACTTTTTGATGAGGAGATTGATTTTCATTCGCCGGCAAAATCTACCACCAGTCATCAGCAGTTTTTACTGAACGAACTATCAAAAAGGGTACAAGATAAAAAGGTAAGTACCAAAACTAACTTAATAGCAAATCTGCACAGTCTTGCAGATGAAATTCCGAAGCGCTCTTTTGTGATTTTATTTACTGATATGTTTTCTTCTGAACCCGATGATAGCTATTTGGATGACGTATTTACTGCATTACAACATTTAAGGTATCAGAAGAACGAGATCATCATTTTCAATGTAAACGAACAGAAACATGAGCTTGATTTTGATTTTGAGAACAGACCCTATCATTTCTTTGATGTGGAAAGCGGAGAAGACATCAAGCTCAACCCAACTCAATTTAAAGAAATATATCTCCAAAAAATCAGAAGCTTTAAAGAAAAACTTGCCTTAAAATGTGGGCAATTTGAGATCAACTTAGTAGATGCGCCAATTGAAAAAGGCTTTTATCCAATATTGAACGCTTGGTTATTGGCCAGAGCAAAAAAGTGAATTTGTTGGTTTAAGTTTTTTGCTACCGCAGAACATGGTTAAGTTTCGCTCAGTTTCCAATCGATAGGGTTCTGTCCGTGTTTAGTTAAATACTCGTTTGTCTTGCTAAAAGGTTTTGATCCAAAGAAGCCATTGTGAGCGGAAAAAGGTGATGGATGCGCTGATTTGATGACCAAATGCTTTCTGGTGTCAATCAAACTTTCTTTCTGCTGTGCATAATTTCCCCATAAAATAAAAACCACATTTTCTTTCAAGTCAGATATTGTTTTGATGACGACATCAGTAAAAACCTCCCAACCTTGTTTTTGATGCGAACCAGGATTGCCAGCCGAAACGGTTAAGGTGGCATTCAACAATAAAACGCCTTGTTTTGCCCAAGTGGTTAACTCCCCATTGTTAGGGATTTCAAAATCAGTAAACTCTGTTTTTAGTTCTTTAAAAATATTCTGCAGAGACGGCGGAGGTTTAACCCCTTTCTGTACAGAAAATGAAAGTCCGTGAGCTTGGTATGCGCCATGATAGGGATCTTGACCTAAAATAACCACTTTTAGTTGATCAAATGGCGTAAGTTTAAAAGAATTGAAAATGTCTGCGTTTTTTGGATAAATTAACTTGCCTTTCGCTTTTTCCGCAATTAAAAAACTCCGTAGTTTTTCAAAATAAGGTTTTTCAAACTCATCTTTTAAAACCGCTAACCAAGATGCTTCTAAGTTTACCGACATATTTATTGTGATTTTATTGATTTAAAGGCTAAATAAACAGATATTTGCACCCACTAAAATAACACAAATAAATAAGCAGCTATGCCAAATTTTATAAGAATAATTATTGGGAGTTTAATTTTGGGAACTGCCATAACCCTAATGGTTTTCTCTTTTTGGGGATGGGGAATATTGTTGATCTTTTTATCAATACTGGTTTTCGTTACGTTTATATTTAACGAAAGAATGCTGTTGGCACAATGGTATTTGCGTAAAGAAAAGATGGATAAAGCAGAAGCTACATTGCTTGGCATCAAAGATTACGAGAGAGAGCTATACAAAGGCCAACATGGTTATTATAACCTCTTAATAGGGTTAATAGAGTCGCGTAAATCACCAATGAAATCCGAAAAGTACTTTAAAAAAGCTTTAAGTTTAGGTTTAACCATGGACCATAACATTGCCTTAGCTAACCTTAGTTTGGCCGGCGTGGAAATGGGTAAAAGGAATAAAAGAGAGGCCACAAGATTATTGAAAGAAGCAGAAAAAGTAGATAAAAACAAGCTACTTGCTGATCAAATTAAAATGATGAAAGGCCAAATGTCTATGTTGGATAAAACGCAACAGGTGCGTGGCGGAAAAGGAAGTTACAGACAGTTTTAGCGTTTCCTGACGGATAATTTTTAATTAGATCCAGTTTTTAAAGAGCAAATTGCCCATGAGTCAGTTTGCTCTTTTTATTTTAACCCCGATGACGCAATAGGGATTAAAGTGAATCAAGATTATACAAAAAAAACATGAGACAGGGAGTTGTTCTAATTGAAAGAATTTTATTCTAATGTTAGAAAAACGAGTATAGAAATAGATTTGCATTAGAGTTTTGTTGTAGCAAATTTCTAATGCGTAAGCTGGGTTTAATCTTAAACAGTAATTTTATCAGCTTTATAAATTAAGAAGAAAACCTTTTTGATGCCGCAACGCAAAGGATAACCCCAACCGTAACGCAGATCATTGAAACACTCACTTTTTCGTTTAACAACGTTGCTGCTAGTGCTAGCCCGAAAAACGGCTGCAATAACTGTAGTTGACTTACAGAAGCAATTCCTCCTTGGGCAAGTCCTCTGTACCAAAATATAAAACCAATAAACATACTACAGACAGAAACATAAACTAGGCCTGCCCAAGAGGACACACTTGTCCCAACGAAAGTAGGCGGTAAAAAGTAGAACACCAGTGGTAGCATTAATGGTAGAGAAATTACAAGAGACCATGAAATAACTTGCCAACCACCCACACTTTTTGAAAGTTTAGCGCCTTCTGCATAACCTAAACCACATAATATTACCGCAAACAACATTAATAAATTTCCAATTGGCGAGGTGGACAATCCTTGAAAAGCGGCATATCCCACAATAAGGGAAGCACCAAAGATAGCGAACAACCAAAATTTAGGATGAGGTTTTTCTCCACTACTTATCACACCAAAGCTCGCTGTTAAAAGTGGTAATACCCCGATAAATACCAAAGCATTGGCAGAACTTATATAGGTTAGCGCTATAGCGCTAAAAAAAGGGAAACCAATCACTATTCCTAAAGCTGTAATTGCGAGATTATAAAATTGCTTTTTAGTAGGTTGTTTTTGTTTGGAAAAAAGCAATACAGAAAGTGCCAGCAAGCCTGCAATTGATGCCCTGGCTACTGTTATAAAAGTGGGACTAAAATCCATAACAGCTAAGCGGGTGGCGGGTAAAGAGCCACTAAAAATCAATACTCCAATAAATCCGTTTATCCAACCGGTATATGTTTTTTGTGATGTATTAGCCATTTCAACAAAAATAGCCGCCAAGCTGCAATTGCCATAGTTTTCTGAAATATATCGTAAAGAAGATTTTTGTAAAATAGCGATGCCTAATTAAAATAATTTGAATAAAAACTTAGCGACTTAGACAAAAAGTTTTAATTTATTCGTTTTAATACGGCAACAATGTTTTTTAGCATCTACTCAAATGATTAAATTTAATGAAACTGCAAAGCTACTGGAGCACAGTGCTTTTTTCTACACCATAGCAATTGATATGGACGGTAGGTACAGCTATATTAGTAAAAACTACGATAAAAGTTTTGATTTTACCAAAGAATCCCTTTTAGGAAAGAATTTTTCTGTTACGCTACATCCGGATGATGTTAAAATTTGTGCTGAGGTGGCTGGCAAATGCTTTGAGTCCCCAGAGGCGTTGTTTCCAATTACTTTACGGAAGTTGAATGGTAAAGGAGGCTTTGTAATTACGCAGTGGGAAATGCAAGCAATTGTGGATGAGAAGAATCTGCCGAAAGGGATTTTTTGTATTGGTTATAACATTACCGAACATATTAAAACGAGTGCCGAACTGCAAAACGCATATACCGAGATAGCTTCAAAAGAAGATCAGCTACACGAGATTGGGCTTATACAATCGCATGGAGTGAGACGCCCCTTGGCCAATATCATTGGTTTGACCGGAATTTTAAAAACAATGAATCTGGATAAAAACTTGGCCAATGTAAATGATATGTTGGTGGAAAGTGCAGAACAGTTAGACCAAGTAATAAAAGAAATTATTGATTTAGCAGGGGATGGGACTTTGCGAAAGTAACAGGTAGTTCATATGTATAATAAATAAATTTCCGAAATTTTCTGTATTAAGGTTTTGTTAGCAAGATGTTATTAAATTTGCGGGCTAAATATTCAACTTTCTATAAAATAACCACAATATTGATGAAAATCTTTGTTTTTCTTTTTGTTTTATGTTCTTCAATTTGCTTATCTGCCACAGCCCAAACTGAAAGTGATGAACAGCCGGTACAGTTTGAGGGGATTAATTTTTACTCAAAAGATTCTTTGTTTTATATGAAATTTCGTTTCAGAATGCAGAGTAGAGTAGGTTTTAGTACACTGTCTGCAGATGATTTAGGCGTAAATGAATGGGATGCCCGCATCAGAAGATTGAGGTTAAGAGGAGATGGGTTTATTTTAGGCGAGAAATTAGGTTACAGTGTTCAACTATCTTTTTCTAGAGGAGACCAGGACTTTGAGAATACTGGTGTAGCAAATATTGTAAGAGATGCAGTGATATTTTATAATTTCAACAAGCATTTTTACATCGCCTTTGGGCAAAATAAATTACCGGGTAACAGGCAAAGGGTAAATTCTTCTGGGCAATTGCAGTTTGCAGAAAGGTCTATAGTGAATTCTGCACTTACTTTAGACAGAGATTTTGGTCTTAAAGCATATTACACTAATAATTTAGGTAGTGCAGTTTATCAGCTAAAAGGAGCCGTGTCCACAGGGGAGGGGAGGTCTGTAAATAGCACTGATAAAGGCTTAGCATACACTAGCAGGGTAGAGTTTTTGCCTTTCGGAGATTTCACAAACGGTGGCGATTACTCTGAAGGAGACCTAGAAAGAGAACCTAAACCCAAGCTTAGTTTAGCCGGTGGCTATTCTTACAATAAAGCAACCACTAAAAAAGGAGGGCAGTTAGGGAAGAATCTTTTTTCGGGCGTAGATATGAAAACCACCATATTTGATGCCTTGTTTAAATACAGAGGTTGGGCTTATGCCATAGAATATCTGAAAAGAACAACCGACAACCCTTTTACTTATAATGATTTAAATGAGTTAAGCTACGCTTATGAGGGAAGTGGAATTAATCAACAGGCATCATACATTTTTAAAAACAATTTCGAGACGGCATTTCGCTATTCATTGCTTCAACCATCAAACCGATTGAATAGTTTGGAAAATCAACGTGAAGTATTGGAGTTAGGTTTAACAAAATACATTATTAACCATAAAGTTAAAACACAGCTTAACCTTAGTTACAACGTTTCTGATGGCAATTACGGCATCCAAAACAATGCTAATTTTTGGGCAGCTTTGTTCCAAATTGAGCTAGGGATATAATTTCATTAATTTATTGAGGTTATCCTTAAATCAGAAATAATGGTAATTTGGTTTATCTTTTTCACAGTGCAAGGCGCAACTAAATAGCCCAAAAAAAGACAATGCTTGTGATTTGCTTTCTGATATTTACAGTAACTTTTGATCTTTAGGGATTGAGAAATTCATGTTGTGATTTGCTTTCATTCTTTGAACTACTGATATTTACAACAACAGTATAACATTTAGGTATTTAATAGATAAGTTGTGATTTGCTTTCATTCATTGAACTACTGATATTTACAACAACGCCAAGATGGCCTCTATCTCGTTTTCTTCAGTTGTGATTTGCTTTCATTCTTTGAACTACTGATATTTACAACAACATTGCAACAAAGATAAACCATTTCCATATAGTTGTGATTTGCTTTCATTCTTTGAACTACTGATATTTACAACAACAGGTCATCATTTGATAGTGCTTTAATTAATGTTGTGATTTGCTTTCATTCTTTGAACTACTGATAT
>DASSWV010000390.1:0-3470 GCA_035704545.1 Pelobium sp. | reverse complement strand
TTAAAACGATCTGCAAAGCCTTCCAGCTCTTTAATCCGTTTTATTCTAGCCGTTTTATCTATTGGCAAATACCCCTGAAAGGCAAAACTTTGTCCGTTAAAGCCAGAACCCATCAAAGCCAAAAGTAAAGAACTAGGCCCCACCAACGGTACAACTTTTATCCCTCTTTTATGTGCTTCGGCAACAATCTCCGCACCAGGATCTGCAACTCCGGGGCAGCCCGCTTCACTCATTAAACCTACATTCTTTCCACTTTCTAATCCTTGAAAGTATGGTTTTAAACTCCCACCACGCTGATGCTTTCCATAATCATGGATGGTAAGCTCGCTCTGCTTAGTCAACAAACCTGCATTCTTTAAACAGCGCCTTGCCGTTTTTTCATTTTCAACAATATATTCGTTAATTTCATTGATGGTTTGCGATAGAAAAGGAGTCAAAGATTTCTGCTCTGTGCCTTCCGCCATCACTACCGGAATGAGGTATAATGTGCCTTTTGCCATGTTACAAATTAAACCATTTGCTTTTAAAAAGCTCTATACTATATAAGGTTATTTTATTTGACACCTTTTTGTTTAAACAATCGTCTTATAAATATAACCACTCGCAAGGGAATATTGTTCTTATATCAGAGATTGAATAATGTATTTTATGATTGCTTTGTCACAATTTTAAGCAAATATATTAAACGAAATTCTGAAGCGTTAATTGATTATTAAACCGATTAAAAACTTAGAAAACATGAGCAACGGCATAAAAAAAACAGCATGGGCTTTTGGTATATTCTTTATATTGATAAGCCTTACCGTACAAAAAACACAAGCTCGACCTGATAAAGGCATTAGCTTACAGGTGTTTTACGATGAACTTTCTTACCATGGAGATTGGATAGATAACCCTGAATACGGCTACGTTTGGCGACCAAATGTGGGACGCGATTTTAGACCTTACTACACCAACGGACATTGGGTAATGACAGAATACGGAAATACCTGGGTTTCGGACTATGAATGGGGTTGGGCGCCTTTCCATTACGGAAGATGGTTTCACGATAAATATGATGGGTGGATTTGGGCACCAGATACTGAATGGGGGCCAGCTTGGGTAACTTGGAGAACAGGTGGCGGTTATTATGGATGGGCTCCGTTAGCGCCAAGGGTAAGCATTAATATCAATCTCGGTCGACGTCATTATGTTCCTCATAACTACTGGGTGTTTATCCCGCAAAGATGTATTTACTATCCATCTTACAGCAGGTATTGGGAGCCACGTAGAAATGTTTACATTATAAACAATACCACCATCATCAATAATGTTTATACGAATGATAGAGTACGTTATTATAGTGGCCCGGGCCGTGATGATGTGAGGAGAGCAACACGTCGTGATGTCCCTGTTTATAGAGTTGCGGACAATAGCAGACCAGGTTCTGATAGAATTAGCCGTGGAGAAGTGAATATATACAGACCAAGTGTAAACAGAACCGGCGATGCTGCACCTAGAGCCATTGCAAATAACACTACACGCCCAAGTAGAGGCGATAGTGATAGCAGGGTTTCAACTAATACAGATAGAACTAGTTCAGCATCATCTTCGGCAAGACCTGAGCGTTCTGGTGTGAGCCGTTCTGATGATGGGATTTCTCGAGGTACATCTACAACACGTACCGAAAGTAGTAGAAGTTCAACAAGTCCATCTTCAAGCAGACCTGAGCGTACAGAAGCCCCAAGAACTGCACCTGTAACAAGGCCAGAATCTACAAGAAGCAGTTCGCCAGCGCCATCTTCATCTCCATCAAGAAGTGAAGCGCCAAGTAGTCGTCCGCAAAGAGTAGAAAGAAGCGCTCCACGTGTACAGAGCGCTCCAAGTAGAAGCGCTCAGCCTTCAAGTTCTTCTTCATCGAGTTCTCGTTCATCATCTTCTTCTTCAAGAAGTGGTGGTAGCGGAAGACCGAGTAGATAAAGATTGTTTTTGATTTAGTTTTAATCCGATTTTGTTTGCTAAGGCAGATGGAATCGGATTTTTATTTAAGTCATCCGAAAGGATGTTATCGCGGAAAAACAAGTCACTCTTTTGTATATAATCTATAGATAGCGAACGTCGTGAGCTTTGCAATTAATACGGCTCATCTTAGATAATTATGAATACTTAATTTACCTAGTTAGCCAATCCCGAAGGGATGCAATGGTTTTAGATTTAAAAATGGAGTATTTTCAAAACCCCGAAAGGGGTGTAACTATGGCATTGAGAAATTTGTTTAAAGAAAGGGATTACCAAGAAGCCACAGCATAAATGTTTCATCTCTTTGGGATTAACTTTAAAATGTTGTGATTTATTATTTTTTGGAAACATTTCAATGATTCATCCGTAATGGAGAAGATCAATTGAAAATATTGAAAACAAATTATTACATGAAAAAACTATTACACCGTACGTTTAAAGCCGGATTAACATTACTTCTATAAGTAGATGCTATTGCTCAAGTTTGTCCTTCAACCCCTTCAAATCAAAATTTCTCTGGCTACACAGACGTTACGTATTCACAAAATACAGTAACGTTAAATTGTATAAAATATCGAATAAATGGTGGGGGTACGATTGGTGTGGACGATAAAAATAATGCGGCAACACCAACTCCGGAGTTTAGCGGAAATATTCTTTTGTTTTTAAATGATGGGACCATATCCGCTACTAAATGTTGGTTCGAATCTACCAATACCACTATTAACTTTAAAATGAAATCTTTCTCTGTTGAATTTTACGATCGCAGTAATGGAGGTAGTCCTCAGCTTTATCATATTATTGGATATGATAATGGTATTGAAAAAGTTAGGGTAAATAATTTCGATACTAAGACCGCAGGTTTGCAAGGCATGGGGACCTCTGCTGTCAATTTTACAAAAAATGCTTTTAGTAGTGATGGAAGTACTTCTGGAAAATTAGAATTTGGTACGGGTTGGCAAGATGTTGATAAAGTGGAGTTTGAAGTTGCGGAAACTAATAATAATTATAAATATCTTTTTGTCGCTTTGGATAATATTGTCTTTGAGACAGCGGTACCCGCAGTTTTGCCAGTTTCTTTAATCGATTTTTCTGTCAAAACTCGCAATGACCATATATTGGTTAACTTTAAAACAGCGAAAGAAGAAAATAACGATTTTTTTATCGTGAGTAGTTCCACCGATGGTGTCAACTTTAAAATTTTGCAGAATATAATTGCTAATCACGAAAAGACAATCAACAGTTATAATTTCGTAGACTTAAAACCGTCGCAAGGAACAAATTATTATAAATTACAGCAGAAAGATAAAAATGGTTTAGTAAATGACTTAGGTTTAAAAAGTATTGATTTTAAATTAGACGAAACACAAAGTTTCTCTTTTTATCCTAACCCGGTAAAAGAGAGGTTAAATCTAACTTTTGAAGCAGGTAAATTTAACGCAGTTAAACTTGTTACTACAACTGGAAAATTG
>DASSWV010000364.1:0-9174 GCA_035704545.1 Pelobium sp. | reverse complement strand
CATCTTCAAATAAGAAAGTTCACTTGAGCTTATGTCCAAATCCATCACATTTAGAAACGGTTGGTGCCATTGTTGAAGGTATTGCCAGGTCTAAAATGGATTTGAAATATCAAAGTGAATACAAAAAAATAGCGCCAATTTTAATACATGGAGATGCTTCTGTAGCTGGCCAAGGTTTGGTTTACGAGGTTTTACAAATGTCTAAATTGGATGCTTATACCACAGGTGGAACCATTCATTTGGTGATTAACAACCAAGTAGGCTTTACCACTAACTATAAAGATGCCCGTTCATCCACGTACTGTACAGATATAGCCAAAGTGACACTATCCCCAGTTTTTCACGTAAACGGAGATGATGTTGAAGCTTTGGTTTATGCCACTAATATGGCGATGGAATATCGCCAGCGATTCCATAATGATGTTTTCATCGATATTTTATGCTACCGTAGATACGGACATAATGAAGCTGATGAGCCGCGTTTTACACAACCTTTGCTTTATAAAGCAATTGAAAAGCACCCCAATCCCAGAGAAATTTATGTAGAAAAACTGCTTTCTTCTGGTGCTGTAGATAGCAAATTGGCTAAGCAGATGGAAAAAGAGTTTAAAGACCTTTTACAGGAGCGCTTAAACGAATCAAAGGAAGACGATGGTGCGCCAACCAATCCTGCTTTTTCTGGTGCTTGGGGCAAAATGCGTTTTTCAACTCAAGAAGATTTCGAAACCTCTCCTAATACCTCAGTTGATAAAGAGGAGTTTTTAGCAATTGCCAAAAGCATATCTACTTTACCTAATGATAAAAATTTCTTATCCAAGATTAAAAGACTTTTCAACGAACGTTTGAAAATGGCGACCGAAACCCATGTATTTGATTGGGCGATGGGAGAACTTATGGCTTACGCAACTTTAGTAAAAGAAGGCCAAAGGGTAAGAATTAGTGGTCAGGATGTGGAGCGTGGAACTTTTTCTCACCGACATGCAGTAGTTAAAATGGAAGATTCTGAAGAAGAATATACTCCCATTCAAAACGTCTCGCCAGAACAAGCTCCTTTCGAGATTTACAACTCGCACCTTTCTGAATATGGTGTTTTAGGTTTTGAGTACGGGTATGCAATGGCAAACCCAAATGCCTTGACTATTTGGGAAGCACAGTTTGGAGATTTCTTTAATGGAGCTCAGATAATTGTTGACCAATACATTTCTGCTGCAGAAACTAAATGGCAAAGAGCCAACGGCTTAGTAATGTTGTTGCCTCACGGTTATGAAGGACAAGGTCCCGAGCATTCATCTGCAAGGATTGAGCGTTTCTTGGAACTTTGTGCCGAGTACAATATGCAGGTTATAAACTGCACCACTCCAGCTCAGTTTTTTCATGCTTTACGCCGCCAGTTAAACAGAGACATCCGTAAACCATTAATCAATTTTTCTCCAAAAAGTTTGTTGAGATCTCCTAATTGCGTTTCTTCTTTGGCTGATTTTACAGACGGAAAGTTTTATGAAGTAATTGATGATAAAGCTGCAAAAGCAGAAAAAGTAAAACGTGTATTAATTTGCTCTGGTAAAATTTACTACGACTTACGCGGAGAACAAGAAAAAGACAAGCGTGAGGATGTTGCCATTGTTAGATTAGAGCAAATGTACCCTACTCCTTTTAAACAATTGGAAGCTATTAAAGCTAAATACAAAACAGCCGAATTTATTTGGGTACAAGAAGAACCTGAAAACATGGGGCCTTGGCCATTTATATTACGCACTTTCCGTAAATCTGACTTCAATTTCGAAGTAATTTCCAGAAAACCATCAAGTAGCCCAGCAACAGGTTTTGCCAAACAACATTTAGCCGAGCAGGCAACAATTATTGCAAAAGCCTTTGAGCTGAAAAACATAGAAAAAGTAAAAGAAATAGTTAAAAAAACCTCTAAAGCCAAAACAGCTAAAGTAGATTAGTGGAGAGGTTATATTAAAAATATTATGAGCTTAGAAATTAAAGTACCCGCAGTTGGCGAATCAATTACAGAGGTAATCCTTGCTAAATGGATTAAAAAAGATGGCGACCAAGTTGAAATGGATGAGGTTATTGCCGAACTAGAATCTGATAAAGCAACTTTTGAACTTACTGCCGCAAGTGCCGGAACATTAAAACTTGTTGCCAAAGAAGGCGATACACTTGAAATTGGAGCAGTAGTTTGTAAAATTGAAGAAGGCGAAACTGGTAATGCTGAAAGCGAAAAGCCGAAAGCTGAAAGCACTGAACCCGGAGAAAAAGCACAATCGTCCTCAGAAAACAAATCAGAAGCTAAAGAAACTACAATCAAAGTTCCTGCAGTTGGCGAATCTATTACAGAAGTAACTTTGACCAAATGGTTAAAACAGAACGGCGACAGTGTAGAATTAGATGAAGTTATTGCAGAGTTAGAATCTGACAAAGCAACTTTTGAATTGCCTGCCGAAGCAGCGGGTGTTTTAAATACAGTAGCCAACGAAGGTGATACTTTAGAAATTGGAGCTACCGTTGCAACCATTACCGGTGGCTCAAAAGTCGAAAGTCAAAAGTCGAAAGTTGAAAGTGCGCCCGCTCAAGCAGAAAAATCAGGTACGTCTTATGCCGATAAATCTCCATCACCTGCTGCAGCAAAAATTTTAGCAGAAAAAGGGATTGATGCAAAAGACGTAAAAAGCACTGGCGTGGACGGTAGAATTACCAAAGAAGATGCAATGAACGCTCAAAAAGTTCAAAGTTCAAAGTCGAAAGTTGAAAGTTCTACTGTATCTAAAACTGAAGGTAGCACATCTGCTGCTTCAACAGGCGGAATTAGAGATGAGCGTCGTGAGAAAATGACTTCTTTACGTAAAACAATAGCTAAACGCTTGGTTACCGTGAAAAACGAAACTGCGATGTTAACTACTTTTAACGAAGTAAACATGGCGCCTATCATGGAACTTAGAAAAAAATACAAAGATTCATTCAAAGAAAAACATGGTGTAGGCTTAGGCTTCATGTCTTTCTTTACCAAAGCAATTACCGAAGCTTTAAAAGATTTCCCAGCTGTAGGCGCAAGAATTGATGGCGAAGAAATAGTTTACAGTAACTTTGCTGATATTTCTATTGCTGTATCTGCTCCAAAAGGCTTGGTAGTGCCGGTTATCAGAAATGCTGAAAGCATGACGATGGCAGAAATTGAGAAAGAAGTAGTAAGGTTAGCAGTTAGAGCTCGTGACGGGAAATTAGGTATTGATGAAATGACTGGCGGAAACTTCACCATCACCAACGGCGGTATTTTTGGTTCTATGCTTTCAACACCCATCATTAACGCACCACAATCTGCAATTTTAGGAATGCACAACATTGTTGAACGCCCGGTTGCAGAAAACGGACAAGTGGTCATTCGCCCGATTATGTATGTTGCCCTTTCTTATGACCATAGAGTGATTGATGGAAGAGAATCTGTAGGTTTCTTAGTAAAAGTGAAACAACTTTTAGAAGATCCTGCTAGACTTTTGTTAGGCATATAATTTATTAAAACATCAAAATACAAAACCTCTGTACTATTAAAGTTCAGAGGTTTTTGTTTTATTTGGGAAAGCATATCTGAAATGAGATTAAAAAAGCACTTATTTATTTTACTGGTTTTGATACTAGCGAACGAAAAATATGGGATAGCCCAAACTTTGGAAGGTGCTATTAATTTACAGGGCTTTGTAGATAATAGAGAATACGCAAAGTCCAACAGATACTCCCCTACTTATTTTGGTACTCGCTTTTCTCCAGAAATTGGTTTATTGATCGATAGCGTTCATCGTTTTAGAGTTGGAGTAAATGCTTTAAAAGAATTTGGCTCAAAAGAATTTATTGATAAAATAGATCCTGTAATTTACTATCAATACAAAAAACAGAACAACACGTTTTTTATTGGCGCATTTCCGCGGTTAGGATTAATTGACGATTACCCAATTGCGCTGCTTTCTGATACCTTAAATTACTTCCGCCCCAATATTGAGGGAATGCTTTACCAGTATCAAACAAAAAGCTTTAAACAAAATATTTGGATTGATTGGACAGGAAAACAGACCGCCACCGACCGAGAAACTTTCCTGTTTGGACTTTCGGGCAAATACCAACCGGGCATGTTTTACATCCGTCATCACGCTTATATGTTTCACAATGCTTTGTCTGCAATTTCGCCTCCCAACCAACATTTGGAAGATAACGGTGCGGCCCAGTTGCAATTGGGATTAGACTTTGGCAAAATAGCCTTTTTAGACTCATTAACGATTAGTGCCGGACCTATGATTTCTGTAGAAAGAACCAGGAACGTGACCGGCACACAAACTCCAAAAGGATTTATCACCTATTTATACGCTGGCTACAAACAATTCCACTTAAAAAACACTTTTTACGCGGGTAAAGGGCACAACTTAATAAATGGAGATGTATTTTATAGCGCCGAACAGTATGACCGATTAGATTTAGGATGGACACCCATTTCTTACAAAAATGTTGAAGGTGGCTTTGTTTTTAGCTTCCATTTCTTAAATAATATTATTGATAGCCAACAAGCTTTTTCTTTGCGGTATAATATTAGCGGAAGCAAGAATTTAAAACGCTAACTTAAGTATTTAATGGCTTCTAGTATTATCTGTCCGTATAATTCAAGAAATTTACGTTATTTTTTCATGTCGATTGAATCGACATGAAAAAATAAACGTGTCGAAAAAATCAACAAAAATCGACACATAAAAACAACATGTCGATTGAATCGACATGAGAAATTGGACTTATTTTGATAAAATATCCATCAAACCTTTATTGATATAATAGGTTTCTTTACCAATTTTAACGGTATCTAAAAAACCTACTTTCTCCAATTTCTTTAAATACTCTGAAGCCGTTTGACGTTTGGCAATATTGTGCTCTTCTAAAATCTTAATTTTTATATAAGGATAGCTGTACAATAAATCGCAAAATTCCCTTGAGTAGGATGCTTTTAATGCTTTCTTTATCTTCTCCTCAGAATCTGCTTTCAATTGTAGAATCGCATTGATCTTTTTTAATGTCAAGGCAGCTGTTTCGCCTACTCCTTTCACAATAAACAATACCCATTCTGCCCAGTTTCCTTTTTCGGTAACTTCCCTTAACAAGCGGTAATAATCCGATTTGTTTTGGATGATATAATAACTCAGGTACAAAACCGGCAATCCAATTAAGTTTTGATTGATGAGATAAAGTACATTTAAAATTCTCCCAGTTCTACCATTTCCGTCAGAAAATGGGTGGATAGCTTCAAACTGATAATGAATTAAAGCCATTTTTACCAAACCGTCCAAATCAGAAAAGTCCTCATCGTTCATAAACTGCTCTAATTCTTTCAGCTTTTCTCGGATAACTTGGTCGCCTTCTGGCGGTGTGTAAACCACCTGCTTATTGCTTGGGTTTGCCAACTTTGTGCCGGGTGTATTTCTTATATTTTCGTCGGTATTTCTTAAACGTTGCATAATACCTACCAATAAATTGGTGGTGATAAATCCCTTTTTCTGCATTTCGGCCAAACCCCAATACATGGCTTCACGGTATTGGATTACCTCTTTTGCTGCCGCGTTTTTAATGGTATCGGAAATTCGCAAGGTTTCTTGGTAAAGCTCATCCTGTGTGGTCACAATGTTCTCAATAGCGCTAGACTCTTTACTCTCTTGCAAAACAATGGTGTTTAGCAATAAATTGGGGTTAGGCAGTGTTTGGCAATAACCTTTCAACTCGGCCAAAAGCTTATTGGCTTCAATGCTTGCTTTTAAAATCTCAATGCTCTCTAAATTGGCTTTTGGAGGCAGTGGCGGTAAAGCATTGTAAGGTTTATTTTTATCGAATTTCTTCATTTTGTCTCGGTTTATGATATGTCGATAGAATCGACATAAAAAAATAACGTGTCGAAAATAATCAAAAAAATCGACATGAAAAAATAACGTGTCGATTGAATCGACATGAGGATTTTACTCAGAAGTCTGATTATAAAAGAGGTAAAGTTTTCTGCAATAGGGATTGGTACGGAAATCCTTTTTTGTTTGTTCCTTCGACTCCGCTCAGGTTGACAAACAAAAAAGATTGAAGAGAAAGCCCGACCCCGATTTTTCATCGGGGTATTGCCCAAATCTTATAAAACTATTTTTTCAATCATTGCAATATAGCCTACAATGCCTTCCTCAATTTCTTTCAAATACACATACTCATCTGCGGTATGCGAACGGGCAGAATCTCCAGGACCACATTTTAAAGAGGGAATATCCAACAAAGACTGATCTGAGGTAGTTGGCGAGCCGTAAGTTTTTTTGCCCAAAGAAATTCCAGCTTGTACAATGGGATGTTCTTTTGGTATTGATGAAGGTTTTAATCTGATAGATCGGGGAACCACCTCGCAGCCCACAAAAGATCGGATAATCTTGAGCACATCCTCATTACTGTACGCATCAGTTACCCGTACATCAACCGTAAAAGTGCAGTTATCCGGCACCACATTATGCAACGTTCCGGCGTTGATAATGGTCACCGACATTTTTACCGGCCCTAAGGTCTCCGAAATTTTTGTAAACTGGTAATTCTGAAACCACTCAATATCTTTTAAAGCTTTATAAATGGCGTTGTCGCCTTCATCTCGGGCAGCATGCCCGGATTTCCCTTTTGCATAACAATCCAAAACCAGCAATCCCTTTTCGGCAATGGCCAAATCCATCAATGTGGGCTCGCCGATGATTGCAAAATCTAGTTTTCCCAACTCTTTGATAATGGATTCCAAACCTCCTTTGCCCGAATTTTCTTCCTCTGCAGTAGTCGCAATAGCGATGTTATATTTTAAATTTTCCTGATTGTAGAAGTATAAAAAAGTGGAAATTAATGACACTAGACATCCGCCGGCATCATTACTTCCTAAACCGAAAAGCTTTCCTTCTTCAACATCTGGCGAAAATGGATCCCGGGTGTAGCTTTTATTTGGCTTTACGGTATCGTGATGAGAGTTGAGTAAAATTGTGGGCAGTTTTGCATCAAAATATTTGTTATATGCCCATATATTAAAGCCTTTTGTTTTGAATTCAACTCCTTTTTCGGTAAAAAAATCAGCCAGAATTTTAAAAGTATCCGCTTCCTCCTTACTAAAAGAAGGCGTGGCAATTAACCGTTTTAAAAGTTCAACCGCATCATTATAAAGTACATTTTCCGCCATGTCAAGTCTTGCTTCTTGTGTCTTTGCTCGTTGTTCCTTAATCTTTACGCTACTCTTTAGTATATAATTCGCCCGCAATCTTCGCCGACATTTTAATTCCTTTAATCATAGCTGAACTGAAACCGTTATGCTCCATCTCATTCAATCCGGCAATGGTACAGCCTTTTGGCGAAGTAACTTTATCAATCTCACGCTCTGGATGCGACGCAAGCTGTAACAACAAATCCGCAGCACCTTTGGCGGTTTGTGCAGCCATCATTAATGCATCGTGAGCGTGGAAACCTACTTCAACCCCACCCTGAGATGCTGCCCTAACAGAACGTAAAAAGAAGGCAATTCCGCAGGCACATAAGGCGGTTGCCGAAGTCATTAAATCTTCCTGAATCTGGATGGAAATTCCAACAGTGTCAAAAATTTCTTTCACCGTTGCCAAACTTTCTTCCGATGCGTTATCTGTGGCGAAACAGGTCATAGATTGCTGTATGGCAATTGCGGTGTTGGGCATTACACGTACAACTTCCAGATCATCGTACAGTTTTTCCTTGATATTTTTACAGGTAACACCCGAAACTACGGAGGTAAATAATTGCGTTTTTGGGTTGATTGACGATTTAATTTCATCCAGAACCTTATTTACCTGCTGAGGTAAAACTGCCAAAACAATAATGTCAGCACCTTTTACCGCTTCTGCATTTTTATTACTGGTTTTAAACCCTTGGTCTGCATATTCTGTTAATCCATTGAGGCTTCTACGAGTTAAGGTAATAGCTTCTGCTTTGTATAAGCCACTTTTGACTAATCCTTTAGCTAAAGACAAGCCCATATTTCCACTTCCTATGATGGTTATTTTTTTCATTTCGTTTAATTAGTTGGTTAGTTGGTTTGGTTCTGGTTTATTAGGCATATAAGCGTTTAAATTAGTTTTAAACATCCCGATAGTTATCTGGAAAATATTGCAGGATTTATTAAACCCAACGCTGTGACCTTTGCGTACTCCGTAGCTAATCTTCGACTCCGCTCAGGCTGACAAAAGTGCAATACATGCACTCGACCTTTGCTTCCTCTGTGAAAAACTTCGTGTCCTGTGGTTATCTCATCAACTTAGTTCCAAATTCCATTCCCGTTCCTAAATCATTCAAATCATCCGCTTTACCAATATAAACCGCAGACACACCTTTATTTATCGCATCAAATGCATTATGCAATTTAGGCAACATTCCGTCGGCAACAATACCTTTCGCTTTTAAATCTTCGTATCTGGCCGGATTAATTTCTCTGATTACCGAATTCTCATCCTCCACATCTACCAAAACGCCTTTCTTCTCGAAACAATAAACCAAAGAAGTTTCATATTTCTTAGCCATTGCAACCGCTAAAGCAGCAGCAACCGTATCTGCATTGGTATTTAAAAGCTGGCTTTCCCCATCATGCGTAATTGCAGAAAAAACCGGAATAAAACCGCTTTCTATTAGTTTTGCCAAGTTATCTGTAGCAATAGAATTTTCATCTAAATCGCCAACAAAACCAAAATCAACTTCCGTTATCGTATTGTCAGTTTTAGATTTTATGTGCTGAACAGGGCGTTTTTTTGCTTTAATTAAATTACCATCGGCACCGCTTAAACCTAAAGCATTGCAACCAAACATTTGCAGTTGAGCTACCAAGTTCTTGCTGATTAAACCCGCATAAACCATGGTCACAATACGCAAAGTATCAATATCCGTAATTCTGCGACCGTCAACCATTTTAGCCTCAATGTGCATTTCTGCAGCTAATTTAGTCGCCATTTTTCCGCCCCCATGAACCAAAATTTTATTTCCTTTTAAATCAGCAAATGCTTTTAAAAATTCATGGAGCTTTTCTGAATTATCGATAACGTTTCCACCGATTTTAATGATAAAGAGAGCCTCACCCCGACCCTCTCCGAAGGAGAGGGAGGTAGCGTCTGATATGCTTTGTGG
>DASSWV010000239.1:0-4295 GCA_035704545.1 Pelobium sp. | reverse complement strand
TAGATGGTGTAGTAGTTAAAAATTTACCAGGTGATGATGGATTAAATGTACATGGGTCGTACATAACTGTAGGTTCTGTTTCTTCAAGAACAATCACTTTTAGTGATAATTTATTTGCTGATTTAAAAGCAGACAGCCGTATCCAATTTTTAGATGCAAATTTTCAACCCTTATGGACAGGAACAGTTGAAAGTAGTGACCCAAAAATAGTAAATAGCGGTCCGATAACCGTTGTATTGAAAGAAACACCACCAAGTTGGATTGTTGCTGGTACAACTGCAAGTCCGTTAGGGTGGGTTCCAAAATCATTTATTGTAAAAAACTCAACTTTTGAGAACACAGGCCGATTTGGTATTTCCGCAAAAACTTTTAACGTAGTAATTGATTCAAGTAGCTTTAGGTTTAACGGTCTTGCTGGCGTTCATGCAGGGTCGTCTTTCAATAACTTTTTCCAAGAAGCACAGCCTGCATGGAATGTTGTAGTAAAAAATTCCACTTTTGAAAATAATATCAGGAGATATGTTGGTACTGCTGAGCAAGGTGCTTTACTAGTAGATCAAATTTCTGTTGATAATCCAAATATTAATGGAAACTTGTATCTATTTAATAACACCTTTAAAGACGAATTGTACGCTTACAATTTAAGAGATGCTACTAATATTAGGTTGTGGGGAAATGTTTACAACAATGTAACAACTCCTATCTGGAGGAACTCACCAACTACTTCAAACTTTAGTCAAAGCACCGTATTTAATGATTATGTTACTGATGATTTGGCCAGACCCGTTATTTTATATAACGAAACATGGACAACATCTAGTAATACCTTAGATAGTTTGGGTACTGTAACTTGGAGCAATAAAGCCGGATCTTTCGCCGAGTTCCATTTTGTAGGAAATCATATTTCATACTATGCCAGAAAGGGATCGCAAATGGGTATGGTAGACGTATATTTAGATGATGTTTTAGTGTTGGATGATTTTGATTTGTATTCAGGGCCTGTACAAACAAAATCTTTAATTTATACCAACAATAATTTACAAAATACTACCCATACTTTAAGAATAGAAAACACAGGTTTAAGGAATACAAATGCAGGTAATAATTATGTAAACATAGATTTTTTAGTTCACAAACTAGGAAACTATGTAGTAAAACCTACGCCAGTTAACAGTAGCCTACCTATAACATTATTAGACTTTTATGGAAAGCCAGAACTAAACCACATTAAATTAAATTGGCAAACTACCAACGAAATTAATAATAGCCATTTTGAACTGTTAAAGCTCGATGATAATTATCAATTTAATGCAATTGGTAGAGTTGATGCGATAAAAACCCCTAGTAGTTTAAATAATTATTCGTTAAATGACTACAAGCCTAATAAAGGAAGCAACTATTATCAACTTAAACAGTATGATTTTGATGGTAAGTTGTCATTGTCAAAAATTATAGAGGTTAATTTTAATCTCAAACCTTCATTTAGTGTTTTCCCTAATCCTGCAAAACTGGGCGAGATTGTAAATATGACCCTTTTAAGCCCAGATAGTGAAGTTGACTTTCAGTTGATAGATATGAATCAAAGAGTGGTTATGCAAAAATTCTTTGATAGAAAAATAAGCAACTTAGAGTGGAATACCACAGGGTTACAACCAGGGATTTATATCCTTAAATTAAAAACTAAAACAGATCAATTTGTGAATAAAATTATTATTATCCCGTAATAATATAGTTTTAGTAAGAATTTCCCATTTGTGTTATTTTTTGAACGCAACGGTCAGTTCCTCTTTTGATTATCGCTTTAAATTAGCAAACAATTATAAACCAATTTATTAAATATTAAAACCACCCTTATTATGAGAAAAGTAACTATGTTATTACTGCTATTTGTTTTTTTTGCTAAGTTAAATTTTGCCCAAACCTGTGGTGTAGCCGGCAAAGTGATTGCATTAACAAACCAAAATGCGGTAGATAATTTTGCTAAAAAGTATGCTGGCTGCGACCATATTTTAGGTACACTTTACATTACTGGTAGTGTAACTAATTTAAAAGGCTTATCGGATATCAAAAAAATTGATGGGAAGTTTACCATATTCAAATCTACTTTAACTAACCTAGCAGGTCTCGAGAATTTAGAGTCTGTAGGAGATGCGCTTTCCATTGGCAGTAACGAATCATTAAAAAATTTTGATGCTTTAAAATCTGTAAAAAAAGTAGGCGGTTTTTTATTAATTAATGCTAATCCAGTTTTAGAAAACATCGAAGGATTAAAAGCTATAAAAAACATTGGAGGTTATTTACAAGTAACCAACAACGCTAAACTGGTAGATTTAAAAGGACTTAATGCAGTACAAGGCATCGGTAAATATATTCATATCGTAAACAACACATTATTAGAAAATTTAATGAGTTCTAATACTTTAAAATCTATTAATGGTCAAATTCAAATTAGATCAAACCCAGCATTAAAAAGTTTAGTAGGTTTTAACAACCTCGAAGAAAAAACAATCAAAAATTTAATATTAAGAGATAATGCAAGCCTAGCTTTTTGCAACAGCGAAGTAATATGTAAATATCTAGCGATTGCTTCAAACAAATCAATAATTACTAATAATGCGCCTAATTGCAATTCCAGGGAAATGGTAGTGTCGTTATGCGCTACTAAATAAAAACAAGCAATAATGATAAAGTCTTTTGTTATTTATAAACACCTTAATCTTCTGCAGTCTACTTTTAGTGGTTTGTTGTTTTGCTATGGCTAAAACTGTAGGCTAAGGGCGCATAATAAAAATATAAATATTGTTTTTATATCTATTAAGCCAAGCCCTAAAAGAATAAAGTTTACAAATGAAATCATAAAGGCAAGTGAATTAGTTAAATTATTTATAACAAGTCAAAAAATGCTTCCTACATAGATGTTTACACTAAAATGCTTGATAAATAAGGCCCGAATTATATAAAGAGGATAATTTACAAATAAAACCAGAAGGCTATATCATTTGGAATAATGCTGTAAAATCATACTTAAAATAAAAGACCAATTTTAAACAATTTAATAATAACCAATTATGCAAAAAAAAGTATCTAAACTCAATGTGAGGTTTCTGTTTGCATTATGCATGTTAATCACCTGTTCCTTAATCGCAAGTAGTGCTTTTGCACAAATAAATATTACAGGACGGGTTACAGATAAGAGAAATCAACCTTTACCCGGTGTAACCATTAACATTAAAGGTTCTGATTTTTATACATCCACCAATAACGAAGGTTATTATAAAGTATCGGTGGAAAATGAAAAAGCGGTTCTGGTTTTTAGCTTTATTAGTTATATAACAGAAGAAAGAGTTGTGGGCAACTCTAAAGTAATTAATGTAGTTTTAATTGATAGAGTTAATGACCTTGATGAAGTAGTTGTTATAGGTTACGGTACCGAGAAGAAAAGTGATTTAACTGGTTCTGTTTCTAGTATAAAGGCAGATGAGATTGTACAGTCTAAAACCGTTTCTTTTATTGAAGCCATGCAAGGGAAGATGGCTGGTGTCCAGATAACTTCCTCTTCGGGTGAACCCGGCGCTGGTGTAAACATTAGCATTAGGGGGGCAAATTCTATTAATGCAGGCACAACACCACTTTATGTAATAGATGGTATCCAAATAGATGCCAATGAAGGAGAAACTGCGGGTTTTAGTTCGGTAGCTAATCCTTTAACTTCTATAAACCCATCAGACATAGAATCTATTGAAGTATTAAAGGACGCATCAGCAACAGCTATATTTGGCTCGAGAGGTGCAAACGGAGTAGTTTTAATAACTACAAAGAGCGGTAAGGGCAGTTCTAAAATAGAACTTAATACTTTTACAGGTGTTTCTAATGCAACTAAGCAGTTAGACTTAGTTGGCGGGCAAGATTATGCAGATTATAGGTTTGAGTTAGATAGATTTAATACATTTTATGGAGAAGATACTGACGGAGACGGAATCTTGGATACAGTGAAAGATTATTCAAGCTTACCTTCTATCAATTGGCAAGATGAAGTTTTGCGTCCTGCAATATCTCAAAATTACAACATTTCGTATTCAGAAGGAGGACCAAAAACAGATTTTTCCACCTCTTTAGGTTATTTTTCACAAGAAGGCATAGTTTTAAAGAATGCTTTTGAAAGGTATAGCCTCAATCTAAATATAAATCATAAGCCAAATATTAAATTTAAAATAGGCACTAGGTTAAATGCCTCTTACGTAGAAAGTAATGGAGTGGGCAGTAGTAACGGTCAAAATTTAATCTACAATGGTATT
>DASSWV010000264.1:0-5938 GCA_035704545.1 Pelobium sp. | reverse complement strand
GTTACCTCGTCTGCAATTTTACTGAAGGGTTTGTAATTGTTTAAGCTCTTTACAATTTCTTTTTCTGGCCAAAAAAAAGGATTGATACCGCCGGTACTATGTTTTTCTATTAATGTATCGTTCTTTTGTAAAATCCAGTCGGTTTTAGACGAGCCACTATCTGCAACAAGAAGCATTTTAGATGTTTTTTAACAATTCAATAGTTAATGGTTTTCCTAAAAAATCGGTTACGTTATTAAATTCAATTACTTTTTTATGATCATTTGGATCTAAAGAAGAAGATAACATAACAATTTTAACATCTTGTTTATTAGGAGATTGTATTTCTTGAAATTCTACTAAAAAATCAAATCCTGTTTTAACGGGCATCCTAATATCTAGGAAAATTATTTCGGGTAAATTTTTGTTGTCTTTATCCAAATCATACAAATAATTGATTGCAGATTCGCAAGATTGCTTGATGATAATTTCCTCTGCAAAATCACAAGTTCTCAGAATTTTTTCATTAATCATATTGTCAATGAAATTATCGTCAATTAGCAATGCTTTATTGTACTTATAATCTGGCATAGATGAAAGTTAATGTACAAATATATAAAAAGTATGTGTTAAACTTTTTGGATTTAACCTATATCTTATAAAGAAATAGTCCCAGTAATTTCTTTTAAAGTAATTTCACTAATTTTTGCTTGGTATAAGGCATTTGCATATCTAGCGTTAGCGTTCATATAATTTCTTTGTGCTTCTCTTAACTCTAACGGAACAATACTTCCAAGTTTATATTTCTCTAAAGTAATATTCAAATTTTCTTCCGCAACTTCAACATTTTTTTCTTCAAGTGCAATCAACTGTAAACTGGTTTGGTAGCTCTGGAAACTGGTAAGCAATTGTGCATCAATATCTTGTTTAATGCGTTCCAGATCTAAAATTGCATTATCCAATGATAGCTTTGCATTTTTTTCTGAACGGTTTTGTTGAAAGCCGTTGAAGATATTGATGGAGGCTGTTAAACCATAGTTAAAGCCTCTGTTTTTTGAGCGAAGTGCAAAGCCTGTTGGTGGCGAGGTTGATTTTGCAAAGTTATATCCAGATATGAGGGAGATTACTGGAAAGCGGTTTGCTTTTACCTGCTTCACATATATTTCTGATATTTTTTTGTTGATCTCAGCAGTTTTCAAATCCGGACTTTGGGTATCAACCAATGTTTTTAAATTTTGATAAATTAGGCTTCTGTCAATTAAGATATCTTCATCAATATCGAAATCTGTTTGCAAATCACGCGACATTAACTGATTCAAATTTATTTTTCCGGTCTTGATTTGATCCTGTTGCATTAATAATTGGGTAGTATCTGTGTTTAAATCAACCTTTGCCGCAAGCAATTCTAACTTAGATCCCTTACCTAAAGTATATCGTGATTTTGCATTTTTTAACCTAATCATTGATACTTCTAAAGCAGTTTGTAGGGATGCCAATTGTTTTTTTTGCGAAGCTAGGTTGTAATAAGCTTCAATAACATCTGCAATAGTTGTTTGTACGGTTATTTGTGCGTTTAGGTTACCCAGTTTTTCTAATTCTTGTACCTGATTATAGTCGGCAAACATTTTAAATCCATCAAAAATTTTCCAGTTTAAGCTTACTCCATAGTTTAGGTTAGAGCTTTTTGCATTGGTGGCTTCTCGGGTTTCTCCGTTCGCTAAATCTACTTGGGTAGTTTGGATATTATTGATGTCATTTAGGTTACCGGTGATACTAGGTAAAAACGCCGAGTTAGCATAGCTTAAATTGTTTTCAGCAATTTCACTTTCGTTGTTGCTTAGCTTGATATTATAATTGTTTTGCAGTGCAATGGTAATTGCATCTTGAAGACTTAGCTTTTGCTGTGCACTTAATCTGCCAAAGGGCAAACAGATTAACAGCAGGCTATATATAGATAACTTATTTTTCATTTTAGGAGTTTTTTTCTGCGAGTTCAATTGCTCTCTCGGCTTTTTCTGCATGCGTTTCTTTATATTCTTTAGACCAGTAAGAATAAATGGCCGGAATCACAAATAAAGTAAGTAGTAGGGAAAACAAAGTTCCGCCAATAATTACTGTACCCATACTCATTCTGCTTTTTGCGGCCGCACCAAAGGCCATTGCAATTGGTAATGCGCCGAGTGCGATTGCTAAACTGGTCATTAAAATAGGGCGTAAACGCGATACCGAAGCTTCTCTGATGGCTTGAGCAACCGGAATTCCTTTTTCTTTCAACTGGTTCGCAAATTCAACGATAAGAATACCGTTCTTCGTGACCAGCCCTATGAGCATGATGGTTCCAATCTGGCTAAAAATATTCCAAGATTGGCCTAATAGCCATAATGATATAAACGCCCCTGCAACTGCCATAGGAACGGTTAAAATAATAATGACCGGATCAATAAAGCTTTCAAATTGTGCGGCTAAAATTAAATAAACCAGTAATAAAGCCAACCCAAATGCAAATATGGTATTGGAGTTGCTTTCTGCAAAATCTCTGGATTCTCCGGCTAAATCTGTAGAAAAAGTTTCATCTAAAATTTTAGCTTGTGCGTCTCTCATGGCTTGGATTCCATCACCAATTGATTTTCCGGGGACAACTGCGGCCGAAACTGTTGCAGAAACAAACCTATTATTTCTAAAAAGTTGCGGAGGGCTACTCTGCTCTTCTATTTTAACTAAGTTATCTAACTGGATTAATTCGCCCGCATTACTTCTTACATAAATAGAACTTAAATCATAAGGGTCATTACGTTCATTCTTGTCAAACTGGCCAATTACTTGATATTGTTTGCCATCCATGATAAAATAGGCAAACCTTTGCCCGCTTAAAGAAAGTTGTAATGTTTGGGCCACGTCTAATACGGAAATCCCTAAATCTTGTGCTTTATTTCTGTCGATGGATACATAAAGTTCTGGTTTATTAAATTTCAGGTTTACATCTGTGTTGGTGAAAACAGGGTTCTTGCCAATTTCATCCATAAACAATGGCAGCTTTTCTCTAAGCTTTTCAAAATTAGGTGCTTGTATTACAAACTGAACTGGCAAACCTCTTGATCGCCCTACTGAAATTGTTGCTTGTTGAATTACAAATGCTTTGGCTCCGTTCAGTTTTTTTAAATCTTTGGTAAGCTGAGTCGCTATTTCATTCTGTGATCTTTCCCGCTCATCAGGGTCTTTAAGCTTTATCCTAAAAAAACCTGTATTTGCTGCTCCCGAGCCAGAAAATCCAGGTGCAGTTACTGATAAATCTGCAGATCTCTCCGGAACCGAATCTTGTATTACTTTACTTACTTGAAGCATATAGTCATCTGTATATTCAAACGATGAGCCTTCTGGCGCAGTTATGTTAACAGAAAGCGCACTTCTATCATCCAAAGGTGAGGTCTCTTTTGGTAATATTTTCCAGAACAAAACAATCAAGCCAACGCAAACAATCACAATAGGGAAGGCTAGCCAGCGTTTGTTTAAAAAACCTTCTAGCTTCTCTTGATAAGTGCTGTTCATTTTTTCGAAAAATGGCTCGGTTTTCAAATAGAATTTAGATTTCGCTGTTCCTTTTATCAAGTATGCGTTAAGCATCGGCGTAAGCGTTAAAGAAACAAATGCAGAGATGAGCACAGCGGCACCAATTACAATCCCGAATTCCCTGAACAGCCGCCCCACAAAGCCTTCTAAAAATATGACCGGTAAAAACACCGCCGCTAAAGTCACGGAGATGGATATTACCGCAAAAAATATCTCGTTTGCCCCTTTAATGGCCGCCTCAAACGGAGACATTCCTTCCTCTACTTTTTTATAGATGTTTTCCGTTACCACAATTCCATCATCAACCACTAAACCTGTGGCCAGTACTACAGCCAGCAAGGTTAACACGTTGATAGAAAACCCAAAAAGGTACATGATGAAAAACGTAGCGATCAATGAAACCGGAATATCAATCAATGGCCTAAAGGCAATACTCCAATCCCTAAAAAACAGATATATAATAATGATAACCAATATGATAGCAATCCCGAGTGTTTCTGCTACTTCAATTACCGATCTTTTTATAAAGATAGTCTCGTCTAAGGCAATGTTGAGTTTAAAATCATCTGGCAATTCATTTTTTAGTTCATCGTAACGTTTGTAAAATTCGTTTGCAATGTCAATGTAATTTGCACCCGGTTGTGGAACAATAGCTGTTGCAACCATGGGCATATTGCCAGATCTTAAAATAGTTTCTTCATTTTCGGGGCCTAATTCGGCGTAGCCAATATCTTTTAGCCTAATAATGTTTAAACCGTCGTTTTTGATGATCAAATTATTAAACTGTTCTGGGCTAGAGAGGTTACCTACCGTTTTTACAGTCAATTCTGTGTTTTTACCGGTTATCTTTCCAGAAGGTAGTTCTACATTCTGCTGATCCAAGGCATTTTTAACATCTAAAGGAGTTAAAGCATAAGATGCGAGTTTATCTGGGTCTAGCCTTAAACGCATCGCATATTTTTTTTGACCCCAAATCTGTACTGATGAAACCCCCGGAATAGTTTGTAAACGCTGTGCAATTACATTTTCGGCATAATCGCTCAGCTCCATAATGTTGCGCTTATCACTCTGGATGGTCATGGAGATAATCGACGAGGAATTTGCATCAGCCTTTGAAACAACCGGTAAACCATCAATATCCTTTGGCAAATTACGAGAGGCCTGCGAAACTTTATCTCTTACATCATTTGCGGCTTCTTCAAGGTCCTTATCTAAATTGAATTCAATAGTGATAGAGCTGGAACCTTGGTTACTTGAGGATGAGATATTTTTTATCCCATCTATCTGATTGATGTACTTCTCTAAAGGTTCGGTAATCTGCGATTCTATAATATCAGAATTGGCTCCAGGGTAACTGGTTCTAACCGAAACAACAGGTGGGTCAATTGATGGATATTCTCTTACGCCTAAAAAAGAAAAGCCAATGATCCCAAAAATTAATAGCATCAGGTTAACTACGATAGCTAAAACCGGTCTTTTAATACTAATGGTGGATATGCTCATGCTATTTCGTAGTTTCTTTGTTTATCCTAACTTCAACCGGAGTTCCTGTATTTATAGCCATGATTCCACTTGTGATGATTGTATCACCTTTACTTAAACCCTTGCTCACTAAAACCCGATTAGCTGTCCTCACGTCTGATTCAATAGTAACTGCCTTTGCTTTTCCATTTTTTACAATAAACACTTGCTTGCCATTTAAAATTGGAGTAATCGCAACAGATGGAATCAGAATTGCATCTTTAATTGATTTCAATGTTAGGTTAACGTTTGCAAAAGTCCCTGGTATAAGGTAGTTGTTACTGTTTTCTGCCAAAGCTTTAATGTCAAGTGTTCGGGTGTTGATATCAATTGCCGGTTCTTTAGCGTAAATAACTCCGTTAAAAACCTTTGATGTTCCGGCAATTGTGAAAGTTATTTTTAAGCCATCTTTAACCATTTGGCTGTATTTTTCTGGTATAGAGAAGCTGATTTTTACAGGGTTTACGCTCACCAAATTTGCAATTGTTTGTGCAGGTGTTACGTATGCACCATTGGAAACATTACGTAAACCAATTCTGCCCGAAAACGGAGCTCTAACTTCTGTTTTAGCTAGCTGCGCTCTAACCAGTTGCGTTTGTGCTTGTAATAATTTAAGCTCTGCTTCGGCATTGTCAAACTCTTCTTGACTGATTGCTTCAGATTTTAAAAGCTTTGCAGCCCGGTCTGCTGTTTCTTTAGCCAATTTTTGTTTGGTTAAAGCTTGTACATATTGAGCTTGCAACTCACTATCGTCAATTTTCAACAACAAAGCGCCTTTATTAACTAAAGTACCTTCTTTAAAATTGATGCTTTTTATAAGTCCAGATATTTCACTGCGTATTTCTACCTGTTCATTTGCTTCGATACTGCC
>DASSWV010000162.1:0-2956 GCA_035704545.1 Pelobium sp. | reverse complement strand
AGGAGTTTGGTGTGGTGAAGTGCTTGATTATAAGCAGTTAGATGAGCTTGATTTTGGGATGCCATTAAAACAGCAGGTTCAGCTCAGCGAAAATAAGCAACTTACCACCACCCGTTGTCCAATTCAGCTCGATGGGAAAATTTTAACCAGCGATAAGCCGGCGCCAAAAGTGGGTGAACATAATAAAATATTAGAACAATTTTTAAACGAGTAAATGAAGCCACTGGAAGATTATTTAATAGTAGATTTTAGTCAGTTTCTTTCAGGTCCGTCAGCCAGTTTAAGGTTGGCCGATTTAGGAGCCCGGGTGATCAAAATCGAGCGTCCGGGTGTTGGCGATATTTGCCGTACGCTTTACACTTCTGATTTAATCATGAACGGAGAATCGTCCGTTTTTCATACCATCAATAGAAACAAGGAATCTTTTGCTATAGATTTTAAACAGCCCGAAGAATTAGAGAAGTTAAAAAAGCTGTTGGCTAAAGCCGATGTGGTGATGCATAACTTTAGACCGGGCGTAATGGAACGTGTAGGCTTAAGTTATGATGTGGTGAAGTCGATCAATCCGAGTGTGGTTTACACAGAAATTTCTGGTTTTGGTTCAAACGGAACTTTAAAAAATTTACCCGGTCAGGATTTATTGTTACAATCTTTAACAGCCTTAACCTGGTTAAGCGGAAACGAAGAAGATGGTCCGGTTCCTATGGGTTTATCAATTATTGATATGCTTGCAGGTACGCATATTGCCCAGGGAATTTTAGCGGCACTGTACAGAAAAGCCATGCATCAAACAGGTGCCTTGGTGCAAGTAAGCATGCTAGAGTCGGCTTTTGACTTTCAGTTTGAAACCATTACCACATTTTATAATGACGGTGGCAAACTGCCTCTACGTACAAAATCAAATAACGCCAATGCCTATTTAGGTGCTCCTTACGGGATTTACCAGACCAAAAATGGTTACCTTGCTTTGGCAATGGGCGAAATACCTGTGCTGGCCAAATTATTAAAATGTGAGGAATTAAACCGCTTTCCGGATAATAAGTTCGAACTAAGAGACGAGATTAAAAACATATTGGCCAATCACATAAAAACTCAGGAAACACAATATTGGCTGGATATTTTAGAACCTGCTGATATTTGGTGTTCTAACGTATTCAATTATCAGCAACTTTTTGAGCAGGAGGGTTTTAAAGTGTTAGATTTTGTTCAGGAAGTGTCAATGGAGGATGGTTACCAATATAAAACCACCCGTTGCCCGATAAAAATAGACGGAGAAATTTTCATTGCTCAAAAAGGTTCGCCTAAATTAGGGCAGGACAACGAACGTATTTTAGAAGAATTTATTGATTGCTAATGGCCAAGAAAAAATTTAGAATAGCGGTAAGAAAGTTTGCACCCTTTGAAAGTGCCTTAAAGAAACTTTGGGATGCATTCTGCAAAGAACAAAACGTTACGGTTCCTGTAGAAATGGTTGCCTTTGAGCTTCACGATCTGTATTATCAAACCGTTAGTCAAAAAGGGTTAAAGGATGGCAGTTGGGATATTGCGCATTTAAATACAGATTGGATTTTTGATGCTGTAAATGAGAAAGCAGTTTTAGATTTAAAGCCACTAATTGATCAAAACCCGCCACAGAATTTCCCTGATGGCTGGCACAGCTCTTTACTAAAACTTCAGAACATCAATGATGGGATTTTCGGATTGCCTTTTCATGACGGACCCGAATGTATGATTTACAGAAAGGATTTGTTGGAGGATGAAAATGAACGGAAGAATTTCAAAAAAGCGTATAGTTACGAACTAAGCCCTCCAAAAACTTGGGCGCAATTTAAGGATGTAGCTACTTTTTTTAATCGCCCAGAAGAAAATCTTTACGGATGCGTTTTCGCTAATTATCCTGATGGGCATAACATGGTTTTTGATTTCTGTTTGCAATTATGGACGCGAGGCGGAAAACTGAAAAATGCAGATAATCAAATAAATATCCATAGCGAAATTGCCACAGAGGCGTTAGATTATTACCGCGATATTGTAAATGATGAAAATATGAGTCATCCAGGCTCAAGGAATTTCGGTTCGGTAGGTGCAGGAATGGCATTTGCGAAAGGAGAAGCAGCTTTGGCCATCAATTGGTTTGGTTTTGCATCCATGTGTGAGGTGATTCCAGAATCAAAAGTGAAAGGGAAAGTTGGTATTACAGAATTGCCTTCAAAGCCAGGTCATCAAACAGCATCACTAAATGTTTATTGGTTGTACACCATTGGCAAAGGGAGCGAATATCAGCAGTTGGCTTATGATTTTCTAAGGTTTGCCACGCAAGCAAGCGCTGACAAACTGCTCACGCAGGAAGGCGGAATAGGTTGCAGAAAATCCACTTGGACAGATGCCGACATTAACGCCGAAATTCCTTTTTATCATAAATTGGAGCAACTGCATGAAAACGCCCACACTTTACCTCAAATAAAAAACTGGCCCCAAATTGCCGAACTGATCGACCAAATGATGCTCCAAGCGGTAATTACTGATGTTCCATCAACGGTATTGTTAAAAAAAACACAGTCTCAAATTAAAAAACTGGAGTGATGATGAAAAAAAACGAAAGATGTTTGATACGTCGCTTACTATCAGATATGTAAGTCTTTTAACTTTCAACTTTTGACTTTCAACTTATTAAAATGCAAATCACCTATAAACCCGAATTACCGAAAACAAAACAGCCTATTGTCATCATCGGCGCAAGCGGCATTGTAAAAGATGCCCATTTGCCAGCCTATAAGATGGCGGGGTTGGAGGTTTTTGGAATTACCAACAGAACCACTGCTAAGGCAACAGATTTTGCAGAAAAATTTAACATCCCCAATGTGTTTGATACCGTGGCCGATGCTGTTAAAAGTGCGCCAGCAAACACAGTGTATGACATTACGGTTTTACCAGACCAATACATTGAAATTTTAGA
>DASSWV010000130.1:0-4052 GCA_035704545.1 Pelobium sp. | reverse complement strand
TTAAAATAAGTTTGTCAAAATGATTCACTTTTGTACTTTTGCCCTCGGAGAGTTGGCAGAGTGGTCGATTGCGGCAGTCTTGAAAACTGTTGACTGTTACAGGTCCGCGGGTTCGAATCCCCCACTCTCCGCAGATATTCGTATCAAACTTTATCAGAAGCCTGCAAATCAAACGATTGCAGGCTTTTTTGTTTTACGGAAACAGGCAAAATATTCAAAAATTCGCAGTATAAAGTGGAGTAAATAGATCAGTTCAAAAAACTCCACTTATAATATTTATGATGCTCAAGAGTTTCTCCAAAGAAAAAGAAGGTTTCTTGATATAATTTAGGCTTGTGAGCGCAAAACATAAATGAGAAGGAATGGCGTAAATAAGGTGTCATTCTTTTACTATCTTAACCTTTTAAAGCTTAAAAGCACCTGTCATCAAGATTTGCTCTGCTCTTGATATTCCTATTTCATCAGCAAAAATTTTCCATTTCGTAACTACGCTTTTTAGTTCATCTAAAATTAAGTCCATTTCTTTAACAGATAGGCTAAAATACGAACCCACACTTTTTGCCAGCTCAAAATCCAGTGCGTTATTATCTGTATCTATGTTTAAAGCGAGACCATTTTTATCAATAGACGGGTTGATGTCAAAAGCAGGCGATAACCTCCAACCTGCACTAGTTAAAATAAATCCGTGATTACGTAAGTGATCATCTGTATTGGATATCATGATGTTAAACGCCATTCTCCTCCATAGCTGATGAAGATCTTCGTTTATATTTGCTCCCGAAAACTGGATAAACTCTGCAATATCTAAGTATGATGGGGTTTCGTCCCGAATTAAATCTTCGTTCTTGCCAGTCATGGTCATTGCAGAAGCAAAGTGAATGCGTTCTTGCCCTTCTCTATCAAAACGTTTTGTAAAAAATGTATCGAATCTACCGGCAACTTTTTCCAGCTTAGAATCTGCCATTTCAATGCCAGCTTCCGATGCTAATCGCCAAGCTAAAAATTCCCACGCACCTTTATTAATTGTATCATTTTTAGACGGGAATTTAGCAATCCATGGCTGACCACCGTCATCCAGAATATTAGCTTTTGGTCTAGCACCACCCAAAGAAGAACCTGGCGCCATTAACATGGTTAACCATTTTTTCACCTCGTCGCTATCTTCATTAGATTCGATTAATGAAGCGCCATATTGTAACTCTCTAATATTTGCCCATGGTGGCGTAGGAGAAATAGCATTATTATCCAAAAACATTCCGTTGGGATCTTTTTTGAACCTTAATGCCCCCATACGACTCAAATCGTGTACCCCTAGCAGAAAATCAATATCGTATAAAACAGGAGCAGTTTTTCCCTGCTGTACTGCATTTATTGAAGCTCTTCTTTTCATCAAAGTTCTTCCCCAATTATCGGGCATGGAATCTAAGAACACACCAAAATTTTCTTTCCCATTTGGATATTGCTGTCCGCTGTACCATGCAATATCCGGATCGAGTAATAGCTGTTCTTCCGAACTTATCCAATTTTTATCATAAGCAAAGCTAAAAGCCTTTCTCCCTTTTGCCTGTTGGGCGGATAAAATACCAATACATTTAGGCGAAGGCATTCCTTTCCAATCGGCGTAAACCCATATATCAGTTTTTTCTGCCATTATTTACTAATCAGCTCTAAATCCTGCAACTTTCTTCCCATTTCATCATCTGATGCTAATACTAAGAAATCGTCCTGCAAACCCAACACTCTCAAAACATTAAAATATGCACCCATGGAAACACTAGGATTACCTTTTTCGATGTGATAAAGAGTCGTACGATCTATATTTGCTCTTTCTGCAACCTGTATAGCGGTTAACTTCCGCCGTTTCCTAGCCAGCTTGATATTCTCGCCCATCTGTTCCAATATTTTCTGAAACTTAGGAAACAAAATTTGCTTTTTAGATTTCATAATGTTGTTTATTATCAACAAATATAATTTAAATGATGATAATAAACAACATAAATAAGAACCTTATTAGAAGTTACCCGGAAAAGCTGAGGACGAACTATAGAAATTTTAAACAGTTATTTAAAAATGTCAATGTACCAGAACTTAATCCGAATTAAAGCCGTTAATGAACAGACAAAGATTTAGGTCAGGAGTTTGTGTTTGTTGGTGGTGCAACGGTTTCAAAGCAACAAAAATCTGTATTTTTAGGTTTAATTTGCAGTTAACCAAAACACACTATATAAAGTGGAGTTCGCTCTGAGTTCAAGAAATTTCAAATTTAACTATCTAACAAACATATAGTTAAATACAAAGTTCGAATCCCCACTCTCCGCCAAGTAAAAGCCTCAAATCGTAAAGATTTGAGGCTTTTTTGGCTAACTATTTCAGTAAAGTTGCTCAACCATCTATTTCAACACTTTCTCGCTACTGAAAACAATTTTAACAGGTCCTATTAAACCCGATTTAATTAGTGGTGAATTTTTATCAAAAAACATCCAAGTAGAAAAGGTTTGTCTGGATGTATTTGGTCTTTCTCCTCCTTTCACTACCCAGTCTGGTATTTTTTTAATAGCCCGACCTCTGCTCCCATGATGGCTGTATTCAATATCTGGAGCAAGATGATCGTCACCAATTAATCGGTTAACCCAAAGATTTGTAACACTAACTTGCAATTTGTTTTTTCCTTTTACCAAATGATTAGTAATATCTGTTGAAAATGGTTCTTTCCATAATATTCCCAAATCTTTATCATTAAGCTTTGCACTCGCTATTACAGCAACCTCACCTAAATCAAGCTGTATGGTGTAGTTCTCATTTCCTAGTTTAAGCTGCATATCCTCTGGCAGATCAAACTCAACTTCGTAATTAGCTGTTCCGGAAAAATGTTTTATTTTAAAATTATCATTTTCTGTCCAAGAGGTAAGTTTTGGAAGCTGTAAAGGGTTAGAAGTGCTTGCGCTTGCCGGAAAGTTCAACCTCCAACCGGTTTCAATTACATACGGTTTTGGGATTTCATTAACGGTGGTATTTAAAACTTTTCCTTTTACAGTTTCCAGATAGTAAGTTCCTGTTTCTCGAGCTGAAACTATAAGTTTATCGTCTACCTTTTTAAGCGACGCATTTTCGGGCTGTTTTCCGTTCAATGTGAACGCTTTTACTGTCGTCACTTCTGCGGATAATGGCTTCCTAAAGATCACAAAAACTGATTCCATATTTTGGAGATTCAATGAAACTAAAGTCCGCCCCCTAAGTTGTCTGAAATTAGCTGCTGGTTCAATAGTCCCTTTGTCAGGATACCATAATTCGGGTTGCAAATCATCCACTCTAAATGAACACTCCACCAGCACTGATTTTTCGTTTTGATTTGAAACGAAGTATATATGTGTTTTTTCTAATTTTCTATGAATGTATTCCATCGGTTTCAAGCTAGTTGCTGTGGATGGAATTATGTACTTGAACAAGGCATCCGGAGTCAGCTGAATTTGAGCCAGTGTTTGTTCAAGGCTTTTTTCGGGAATTACCGATGCAAGCTTTTTCACTTCTGCATCAGCCTTTGGAAAACCTTCTAAGCTTGGCGACTTTTCAAAGTTAGCGCCAACAATAGTTGCACCTTGCCGAATCAATTCATTTATCTTCTTTGCGATCTTGGGGCGAACTGCCTCCTTTTCATTAAGGATGAGTACCCGATACTTCATACCTGCTTGCGACACTACAAATCCCTCAGAAACAGTCATTTTTAAAAAAGAATTGGCATCAATAAAACCATAATCATACCCAATAGGAGGTGCAGGATTTAAGTTTTTACGATATGGAAGACTATTGCCTACAGGCGCATCTTCGCTCAAAACATAGCCCAAGTCTATCACAGCGGTTCCCTGCTGCAATAAATATTGGGAACGAGACAAGTAAGACATCCACTCATGGCCTTGCTCCCACCAGGTCGTATTTCTATTTCCCATCATCCCATGAGGGCCCATTGTCATACCCGGTTTTACATTTTCCCAGGGTTGATGAGCAAATGTATGGAAAACAAAACGGTTGATGCCTTTGCTAAAAGCCCAGTCGCC
>DASSWV010000082.1:0-4721 GCA_035704545.1 Pelobium sp. | reverse complement strand
TCATTAAAATAAATATTGGTTTGGGCATCAAAAGAAAGCAATGTGTAAGCAGCAGGTGTGGGTGCATAATCTTGTGTTTGCAATACTCTGTTTTGTCTGGCAGTATATGTTACTCCTAAATCAAAACTACTTTCTCTAAATCTTCCTTTTTTATTGGGGAAATCCCAAATTGCATTTAAGCTGTATTTATCTGCTGGCATAAACTCTAAATGGTTGCCTGTGTTTCTATCGTAAGCCCTAACCGTAGAGTATTTTGCCAAAAGCTTGGTGTTTGTTAGCAAAGGTGCAGTGGCAGAAAAATCAAACCCTGAAAAGCGGGCATCCACTTGAACGTAATTAAATGATGGGTAAGCGCCACGTACTGTTAAAATCAAATCATTACCCGGTTTTAGGTAAATATAGTTGTCCATTAAATTGTAATAAGCACTGATATCAAAACTGAAAAGCCCTTGTTCTTTCTTTAAACCACCAGCAAAATTGTAAGCGCTTTCCTGTGACAGGTTTCTATCGCCAATTTCAAATGTTCCGCTTCCCTGATGTGTTCCGTAACTAAACAACTCATTAATACTTGGCGGTCGCCAGCCTTTACTTGCGGTAACATTTGCGATGAGTTGTTTGCTGATTTGATAGTTTGCACCCAAAGAAGCGGAAAGCTGACTAAAGTTAAATTCGGGCGTTATCTCTGGGGATGATTGTACGTTTGGATTTTCCCGTAATCGGGCTCTCATATATTTATAATCATAACGTAAACCTGCTTCAACCTGTAAATTGTTGTTGCTGTATTTTTGAATTGCATAAATACCTGGAGCTACGCTATTGAAAAATGGCACTAAAAATCGTCCGTCATAAAAATTTTGTTGAACGATTGTATTGGTTCCAATTTTACCGGAAATTTTATTACCGATTTTATTTTCCAAATGAAAATCCAAGTTGTGTGTAGAAAGCTCGAATCTTAATTGATAACTTTTATCGGTGGCACCTCTTACCTGGTCATACTCCTCTCTGTTATTTTGTTGAAAACTGTATTGTAGTGCCAGCTTATTTTGCGGGTTTAAATTATAAAAGCTTTTAATTTTGATGATGTGATGACCTACAGATTGGTAAGGTCGGCCTATTTGATAGTTAAAGTCCGCTTCTGGAACCGGCCGGATGCCATTAATTGAGTTCTGTAAATCTTCTGTACTTCCAATATGCGCACCCGTAAAAATCCCCAGTTTGGAATTGAAGGTGCTCGCATACAACTCGGTGCCAAAATTTCCTTTTTTATAACCAACAATAAATGCTCCGTTAACCTGATTGTACCCTGTGTTTTTAAGGTAGTAATTAGGTGTTTTTGCGTTTCCAGCAATTTGCGAGGTAAAATATGCTCTATAACTCCAGTGATCAGTTTTTAACCCCGCATTTTCTATGTTAAAGTTGAACAGGCCTTGCCGGTTGTTTGATCCTCCAATCAAATTTACTTCTCCTTTTACACCCTTTCCGTATTGAAGTTCTTTAGGTTCTACCAAAATTACACCGGCAATCGCATCAGAGCCATAAGCTACCGCAGAAGCCCCTTTTAAAACGATAATTTCATTAGCTATTAATGGGTCAATCTCTGGTGAGTGTTCGGCTCCCCATTGTTGGCCTTCTTGCCTTACCCCTGCGTTATAAATCAACACTCGGTTAGAGTGCATGCCGTGTATGGCGGGTTTTGAAATGGATGGACCTGTTTGCAGAGAACTTAACCCTGGTATTTTTTTTAACGCTTCGCCTAAGCTTAAACCTTTGGTCTGCTCTAAATCAATACCACTTAACACGGATCGGGTTTGGATCGCAGTTTCGGTAGTCTTCGTTCCTGTAACCTTAACCTCGGCGATCGACTTTAAATCCGGAACTAAAAAAACATCTAATTCTTTGTGTTCAGCAGAATTAACAGTGATTATTTTTGTTTGATAACCAATAAAAGAAACTTTTAGGGTATATGTGCCATTGCAGAGGTTTTGAAAATGGTAATGTCCATCTAAATCGCTAAGCATCTGTTGCTTTGCTTCCATTAATTGGATGCTAGCGCCAGGTAAAACCGCTTTGGATTTGGCATCTTTAACATTACCAAACAGCATGGCATTACATTGCTGAGCTTGTAAATTACCGTGAATTAGTGTAATAAAAAACACTAAACACAGCAAGTGTTTATGGAAAAACATTTAATAAAATTTAATACGAAAAAAATAACAGTGCAGAATTATCCAAACAGACGCACAGGAGGAGCTTTGTTGCAAAGCTTTACAGAAGTTGAGTAATTGTAATTATAAAAGCCGAAACTGTAATTATCAGCAAATATCAATTTAATTTTTATGCTCTTAGGGTTAAGAACAGCTTGTAAATGACTTTGGATTTTTAACGGATCACAGCATTTTTTCTCAAAACTTTTTACATGATTGCTTTGGGAAGTCTCATGAGCGTAAGTATGTTCATGTATGATTTGAAAGAAAGGCACAGAAGCAAAAAGAAGCCCAAGCAATACTATTGCTATACCTCCCTTTATCATCTTCTGGTTCTTCAAAAATTTCATCGGCACAAAAATAAGAAATTTATTTTCAAAAATCCACACATATTGCAACTTTGTTTCATTTGAAGATTTCCGTATAAATAAAAACGTCCCGAAAATTGAATTCCGAGACGTTTTTTTTTTAAATTATTTATTGCTAGTAAGCTACTTCTTCCTTAGCTTTTAAAACTGTAAATTTAGATTTTGCCAATTCAAAACCTCCGTAAAGTACTGAACCAAAAATCAAGTTTCCTAACAAAAGGTTTTTCTCGAAAGGAATTGCCGCAACTAATGATTGGTAATAACCTGTAATATCTTTACTGTACATTGTTCCACCTAACCAAGGTTGAATATCTGTTGCCAACCAATGAATTAAAACTCCGGCTATGGAAGCCAACAGCACACTACCAACACTTACTTTTTTGATTAAGCCACCAATAAAAACCATTGCGGCAAAACAAATGTAAACTATTGCGAAACCACCGTAAAACAAACTCCATTGACCTGTGTATACGTAATTGATTAAAATATCGCTCAAAAACAGTAACAATAAAGGTAAGCCGTAAGCTTTCCATCTGTTTTTAAAATGAGTACCTGCAAATAAAGCGATGGCGCCCACTGGTGTAAAGTTGAACCAGTTTGCATCACCCATTAGTGGGATAAAACGTGTTGTGGCAGCAACTAGTATTATTAAAAACAGCACCCAGTTTCTAGCATTTAAGTTTTTTAAAGACATTTTTATTGAATTATGAGAAGGTAAAACTACAAATTCTTTTTACGGATTTAAAATTTACTTGTTAAGGAACACCACATTGTTCGGAAGAATTCCAGCATCTACTTTGTAAAGCAATTTTCCTTCTTTACTGTAGCACAAGACTGCACCGGTACCAGAATAGGATACTGCATCACAAACAAAGAACTGTTGATTAACTTTGTCGTAATTTAAGCCATAAGGAATTGTGACCACTGTTTCATCTGTAATAATGTTCTCTCTGATGATTTCATCTGTTTTTAGATCATATTCCATAATCCCATTCGACTTAAGAAAATACGCCTTATCACCAACAACTGTCATTGCGCTTCCAGAAAATTCTTTAGTAGATGTTACTAAATCTGTTTCGCTATCAATAATGGTTAAAGATGGTTTAATGTCATCATAGTTACCGGTAGATTTAACATATACTCTTCCATCTGCAGTAGTGGCTACTCCTCCTGGATTCATCACTACTTCTATTTTCTTAGTCTCTTCTAAAGTATTTAAGTCTATCACAGATACGGTTTTGTCGTAGTTGCCATCTGAATAACTTAACCCTCCCGAATTTGCCACATAAATTTTATTGTTTGCAATAGCCATTTGCTCTGGGTTTCTTCCGACGGTAATGTATTTTTCAATTGCTAATGATGCAGTATCAATAACAGCAACTGTTCCATCATAAGATGATACAAAAGCTTTATTTTTGTTAAACACAATATAACGTGGCTGTCTGCCTACCCCATTGTTTTTAAAATCTAATTGCTTAATGCTTTTTACCGTTTTAGCATCAACCACTTCTACAGTATTAGAAGCATTTACCACGATGTACATTTTAGACCCGTAAATCTGAATATCATTTCCAGTATCGCCTAAACCACGACCGTTTTTCTGTGCAAAAAAACCGTTTACCACAGAGCCATTCTCTAAATTATAATAACTTAAACTAGCATTGTTGGACTGGAAGCCTCCTTCGTTTAAGATATAGAAACCGGACCTTACTTCCGGAAGTGGCACATAATCCTCGTCTTTAGTACAGCTACTAATTGTAAAAACTGCTATTGCAGCAATCAATAAGGTTTTTAAATTGTAATTAATTGTTTTCATGATTTTTATATAGTTGTTTTAATTGTTAAACGAATGGACGTACCCGGCATTGGAAAACTGCGGATGATGGAATAGTTTAAATTGAAAATATTATTGATTTCGGCACTAAGTATTAAAGGCTTTTGGTAAATTTTTGTGCGATAATTTGCTGAAACATCACTTACTGAAAAACCATTTACAAAATAATCTGGTTTATTCTCTCCAAAATAATATCGCCCAGACGAAAAAATCTGGTTGTAAAACACACCCCAACTAGGCTTTTGAAAACCCGCATTAACAGCAATGGTGTGCGGAGGAGTGTATGGAATCTGACTGTTGTATCTAGATGATTTT
>DASSWV010000073.1:0-3821 GCA_035704545.1 Pelobium sp. | reverse complement strand
AGCGGAGAGTTTTTTTGGTTACTTTTTTTGCGGAAAAAAAAGTTACTAGCCCTTCCGGCGGCAATGAGCCGGGGAGATTTTAATAATAACGAGAACTTTGATTAAAGCCTGTGAGAAAAGAAAAAGGGTTTCAACTTCCATCGCTTACAGATTGCCACGGCTTGGAAAAAGCCTCGCAAAGGACGGGAAGCTGAGAAACCTCTTAATTTAGTGACATTGCAATACCAGCCCAGGTGAGCAAGGCTGGTGGCTTATGAGCGGTTAGCGTGTAAACCTCAAATAAAAAATCAATAGAGAGAGCAACAATATTGTTTAATACGAAACCTAACCGAATTACGCTTTACCTTAAAAAAACCAACAATTAAATCATAAAATAAATTACCTTGTAGCAATAATCATCTATTATCTAAATAAAAAAGCATGATCAAGCATTTAAAAATCATATTATTAATTGCCCTTTGTTTGGGATATACATTTGTGGCGCAAGCACAAAAAATTGTAAAAGAGGGCGTTGCAATTTATTCTGTTGAGTACGATTTACCTGCTGAACAACAGGCGATGGCCGGCATGTTGCCAAAAGAGTTTAAAGTTGCTTTCAAAGGCAACTATAGTATGTTTAAAATGGATATGGGGATGTTTGCCACCTCAGTTATATTAAACAACTTAACTAACGAAACGCTTACCTTGACTGATGTACCCATGCAAAACAAAAAATTTGCGGTTAAAATGAGTAAAGCTGAGGCAGAAAAAATGCAAGGAGTGCAACCGGGTCAGGAAGATTATAAGGTTACAAAAACTACTGAAACCAAGAAAATTGCTGGTTACAACTGTACCAAATACCTGCTGAAAGATGAAACAGAAGACACAGACATTGAACTTTGGGCAACAGATGAAATTCAGATTCCTGCTAACGCATTGACTTCGGCAATTAAAGGAATAAAAGGCGTTCCTATCGCGTTTAGTACAAATACCGGAGGCCTGAAATCGAAATTAACGTTAAAAAGCATTAGCGAAGAACCTGTTGCCGAAATCAATTTTAATATTCCGGCTGGTTATGAGTTAATGGATTTTAAAGATTTGATGGGCCAAATGGGAGGATAAATTGTTAAATTTATAGTTTTAGACTTTTAAGCTAGTGCATTCTTTTATAAATTGCGCCATGCTTAAAAGTCTTTCTTTTTTTGTGAGGTATTACCTTTTTTGGGTGCTTTTTTTTATACTCAACAAAGTGCTTTTCGAAATTTGGAATGCCTCTAAACTTTCGGAATATTCTTTCGCAGATATCCTTAATACTTTTTTACACGGTTTGCACATGGATGCCTCTATGGCAGGTTATTTTTGTGTGTTGCCGTTTCTTTTGGTTATTGTCACCTGGTTATTTAACAAACAAAGTGTCACACTTAAACCAATCAATATTTACAGTTACATTTTAATTGCAATTACCACAATCACTGCAATTGTGGATGTGAATATTTATAGAGAATGGGGAACCAAACTAAATTACAAGGCAATCGATTTTATGTTAGAATCGCCGAAAGAAGCGATGGCATCCTCTTCCTCTTCTCCTATTTTCAGCAATTTGGTGGGGCTTTGTGTACTGTTTGTTTTGGGTGTTTTTATTTACAGAAAATTATTTCCCAATAAAAAGATTGAATTAGTTAAAACAAAGTGGTTTTTAAAACCGGTTATTTCTCTTTTGATCATCGGCTTAACTTTTTTAGCAATAAGAGGAAGCTTAACTGTTGCCCCGATGAATACCAGTCGGGTTTATTTTAGCCAGCATCAAATTTTAAATATAGCTGCTATTAACACTAATTGGTTTTTAATATCGAACATATTAAGCCAAAGCAAAATAACCAGCAATCCTTACTTATATTTTAAACCTGAAGAAGCTGTTGCGATAAAGGATAGTTTGTATAATCAATCAGCCGAATTTCCAAAAATTTTGAACACACCCAAGCCTAATATTGTGTTGATTATATTGGAAAGCTTTACAGCCGATGTGATTGCCGAGCTTGGATCTGAAAAAGAGGTAACACCAAACATCAGCAAGTTAATTTCTGAAGGTTTATTGTTCACAAATATTTACTCCGCATCTGACAGGACAGATAAAGGGATTGTTGCTGTGTTGAGCGGGTTTCCGGCACAGGCCACAGAAAGCATCATTAAAACAAATGACAAACAAGTGAAGTTGCCGTCAATTTCGCAAGAAGTTAAAAATATAGGCTACCACACTTCTTTTATTTACGGTGGGGATTTAAACTTCGCAAACTTTAAATCATACATCATAAGCCATGGTTATGAGAACGTTAAAGATTTTAATGATATAGAAACGGATGAAAAACTAACCAAATGGGGTGTGGCAGATGATGTGACTATGAAACAGCATTTAACAGATTTGAAAACAGAGCAACAGCCTTTTTTTACCACCCTTTTAACGCTATCAAACCATGAACCTTTTTATTTAAAAGGCAAATATAAATTTGGTGACAACACGGTAAACAACATGTTCAGAAGCACCAGTTTTTACACTGACTCTCTTTTGTACGATTATATCAACAAAGCTAAAACGCAGGATTGGTACAAGAACACACTTTTTGTTGTGGTTGCCGACCATGGGCACCGTTTACCGACAGAGCAAAACGAGATTTACGAACCAGGGAGATACCATATTCCCTTGTTGATATTTGGGGAGGTGTTAAAACCCGAGTTTCGGAATCAAAGAGTTGACAAAGTGGGTAACCAAATTGATGTTGCTTCTATACTTTTAAATCAGCTAAACATTAGCGACACGGCTTTCCATTACAGTAAAAACTTGTTATCGCCACAGGTTAAAGGCTTTGCTTTTTATAGTTGGAACAACGGTTTTGGTTTCATCAACGAAAATAAAAAAGCGATAAGTTTTGATGCGGTGGGTAATCAAGTGATTTATAAGGATAAGTTCAGTTCTGAAAAAGCAAAAAATGATGCTTTAAGAAATGCAAAAGGTTTGATGCAAAATATTTTTACGGATTACATGAATTATTAGACTCAATCTTTATTGTTCGGAAACCTCTTTTCTTCAACCCCTAAACCGAAAAGCGCAAAATCATATTTAGCAGGATCATTTGCATCAAATTTTCTAAGATTTTCGGTAAGTTCCAAAGCGGTTTGCCAATCGGTTTGCTTTCTACTGATTAGCCCTAAGCTCCGGGCAACACGATCTACATGAACATCACATGGACAAATCAACTGACTGGTTCTGATTCGTTTCCAAATACCAAAATCAACACCTTTGTCATCATCCCGAACCATCCAACGTAAAAACATATTTAAGCGCTTACAGGTCGACTTTTGCAAAGGAGAAGAAACATGCTTGATGGTACGGCGAGGGAAATCTTCCAAAGAAAAAAAGTATGATCTAAAATAATTCAGATTACTTTCTACCGTATCGCTAGCAAGCTTTGATGCTAAACAAATTTCTGAACTGGAGGAGCTTATTTTTCCTTTGTCCGCTGTTATATCAATAAAATCTTGTCTAAAATCTTTGCTTTCTGAAAACGGTAGAAAAGCATCTTCCAAAGATTGATACTTGGAGTAATGCGATTTAAAAAACTCGATAAAATAAAGTGTGTCTGTAGCGTTAAAAGTCCGGTGTTTAAAGTTTAATAAGCGTTTCAAATCCGTATCCTCATGATTCATGATAAAATCGTAAGGCGCTCCATCCATTAAATGGATTAATTCTTTGCATTTGTTAATAATGGTAACGCGTTGCCCCCAGGCTAACATGGCACTCCAAAATCCCATAATTTCTATATCTTCCTGTTTGTTAAAAATATGTG
>DASSWV010000022.1:0-5324 GCA_035704545.1 Pelobium sp. | reverse complement strand
TAAAAGACGAAGAACTTAAAGCAAAAATCGCCCAGCTTAGAGTTGCTTTAAGCAAAGGTAGCCTAACAGCAGGCGAGTTATCCAAAGCAAGAGAAGATGTTAAACAGCTAAAATACTTTGGATAACTCGCCTGCTGTTAGGCTACCTTTGCTTAAAGCAACTCTAAGCTGGGCGATTTTTGCTTTAAGTTCTTCGTCTTTTAATTTTAATTCTTCCGAAATCTCGCCTGTGGCATTATTTGCCTGCTCTAATTCGGTTTCAAGCTTTTCTAACTCGGTTTGTAAGGCAGTTTTTTCATCGCTTACGGTTACTATTCTTTGATCAGATTTAGTTTTCTGAAAAAACAAATACACGTTTGTACCTAACAACGCAACTATTACCGCAATAAGAAAATAGATCTTATTGGTGTCTTTTTTCTTTTTTTGTTCTTGATTGTCCATTTTAAATAATTGTGTGTCGCCAAATTAACAAAAATTGTTTCAATACTAAGACCGTTTTTATACAAAAAACCTTAGAGATGAAACGCTATTTCTACAGAAATAATATAAATCCTTTTTGTAGGGCTTAATTTTTTAAATTTGTGATTCTTCAATTAATCCCGGATTTTTTAAATAGTAATAAAATGGCAAGAATAATGGCTTTTGATTTTGGCACCAAACGATTGGGCATAGCCGTAACAGATCCTTTGAAAATTTTTGCCACTGCCTTAACCACCATTCACCCAAAAGATATTGTTCCTTTTCTGGAAAAGTATTTACAAACAGAGCAGGTAGAAGCGTTTGTTGTTGGCGAGCCCAAGCAAATGGATGGCACAGCGTCACAATCTGCACCTCAGGTTAAAGCGTTTGTGAGCGTACTGAGAAAAAAATTTCCGGAAATTGTTGTGGAAATGATGGACGAACGATTTACATCAAAAATGGCTTCAGCAACTATTGCCCAAAGTGGATTAAAAAAATCTGACAGGCAAAAAAAAGGGATTATTGACACGATTGCTGCTACCATTATTTTACAATCGTACTTAGAAAAAATTAGCTTAAACTTTTAATATGCTTTCGCCAAATCAGCTTCTAAAAAAGTATTTTGGTTACGATAGCTTTCGGCCACAGCAACAAGAAATTATTGAAACGGCTTTAAGTAACGCCGATTGTTTAGTGTTGATGCCCACCGGAGGTGGCAAATCTTTGTGCTTTCAGATTCCTGCATTGATGTTGCCAGGTACTGCTTTGGTAATTTCTCCTTTGATTTCACTGATGAAAGACCAAGTGGATGCTTTAAGCAATAACGGTATCCCGGCTGCTTACTTAAACAGTTCGCAAAGTTTTGAGCAGCAGCAATATATTTTGGGTGCTTGTCACGAACAAAAAATTAAGTTGCTATACATCTCGCCAGAAAAACTAATATCAGATATGGATATTATTGGTCAGGCCTGTAAAATCAGTTTGTTCGCAATTGACGAAGCTCACTGTATTTCTGCCTGGGGACACGATTTTAGACCAGAATATACACAATTAGGCTTTCTTCGCGAAAAATTTTCTCATGTTCCGTTTATGGCGTTAACTGCTACCGCAGATAAAGTTACCCGTCGCGACATTGCGCAACAATTAAGGTTAAGAAGTCCACAGGTTTTCTTGAGTTCTTTTGATCGTAAAAATTTAAGTTTAGAAGTGCGTATCGGCACCAAGCCAAAAGAAAAGCTCAACGAAATCATCAGTTTTGTAAACGAGCGTAAAGACCAAAGTGGGATTATTTATTGTTTGAGCAGAAAGAAATGTGAGGAAGCTTATGAGGCTTTAGCAAACGCCGGAATTAGCGCCATGTTTTATCATGCTGGGATGAATAGTGAAGTCCGTTCATCTGTACAGGAGCGTTTTATCAACGATGAATTGCAGATAGTTTGTGCCACTGTGGCGTTTGGGATGGGAATAGACAAATCAAACGTACGGTGGGTGATCCATTATAATCTGCCCAAAAATATGGAGGGTTATTATCAGGAAATTGGGCGGGCCGGGCGTGATGGTTTGCCCGCTGATACAATCTTATATTACAACTATGCCGATATGGCAATGCTCAGTAAATTTGCTAGCGAAGGCGCACAGGCCGATGTAAATTTAGAAAAACTAAAGCGCATACAACAGTATGCAGAAGCCGATAGTTGCAGACGGAAAATTTTGCTCAACTATTTTTCGGAAAACTTAACTGAAAATTGTGGCAATTGCGACGTTTGCGACAGCCCAAGAAAGCATTTTGACGGAACCGTTACTGTGCAAAAAGCACTTTCAGCGATTATACGAAGTGGCGAGAAAGAAAGCGCAAGAATGATCATTGATATTTTGCGTGGTTCTAAAAAGCAAGAATTGGTAGCGGCTGGTTACGATAAACTAAAAACTCATGGAGCTGGGCAGGAAATACCGGCGTTTGATTGGGAACGCTATATTATGCAAATGCTAAATATTGGGCTTTTGGAGTTAGCTTATGATGAAAACCTCGCTTTGAAAGTCACGGAGTTTGGAAAAGAGGTTTTGTTTCAAGGAAAAAAAGTAGAGTTGACAGTTCTACAAAACTTAAAACCTACCGAGCAAAGTGCAAAAACGCGAAAAACCCGGACAATTAGCCCAGACGAGGAATTGTTCAACAAATTAAGAACTGTAAGAAGTAAACTGGCAAAACAAGAAAATGTGCCTGCCTACGTAATCTTTTCGGATGCTACACTTAAAGAAATGGCTCAGGAAAAACCAATTACTTCAACAGACTTATTAACTATTGGCGGAGTTGGCGAGCATAAGCTGGATAAATACGGCTCGTATTTTTTAGATGCTATTGTTGATTTTAACCCTAACGAATCAGCGAAAGCAAAAGGAAGCACTTACAGAGATACGCTGGTTTTGTTAAAACAAAACATTGATGTTGAGCAAATAGCTAAATTAAGAGACCTAGAGCTTACCACGGTATATTCTCATATTGCACAGCTTTATTTAAATGGCGATGTTAATAGCCTATCACCATATATTACAGAGGAGGAGGTTGTGGATATTAAAGAAGCGATCTTAAAAACTGGTCAAACAAAAGCATTAAAGCCTATTTTTGAAGAGCTGAAAGAAAGTGTTCCATATTATAAAATACGCTTGGCGTTAGCTGTTTTAGAAAAAAGAAACGCTTAATATTTATTAACGCATTTTATCAATATTGGCACAGAAATTACTATGCTGTATTTGTTTTAAGTTTGCCTACATTTTGTAAAAACCTTTTTTTTCCGATCTGTCAGTTATCCAATATTTTGATAATGCTATCGTTTTCTCAATAGCAATAGCAGGTTCGGAATAAAATTGGTAATTAGCAGGTTAAAACGATTGTTTATTTTTTTGATGATAAAGTCGCGAAGCGTAAAGCTTAAATTTATATTAATAAAGCAGTCTATCTTAGGTAGGGTGCTTTTATTATATCTCTTGTTTTTATGCTCTTCTTTTTCAAAGGCATCAGGTCATCAACATACGTTAACTCAGGATTCTGTAGATTGGGTAAACCAGTTTATTGCAGATGTTATCAAATCGCAAAAGCAAAGAAACGACTTATCGTTTACTAAAGAAGCCTATATTAAAAATCGGTTGATTTTGGATGAAGGTAGAGAGAAAATTTTCGGGAAACGCATAAAGTACCACGGCAACATCAGCACCAATCAGTTAGTGTGGCTTAACGAAAGCTACTCGCAATTACATTTCAGTAAAAAAGGTGGTTTTAAGGAAAAGGTAAATGCCACAAAAAGCTATGGAAAATATCCTTCTTGGGAGTTTAAAAGTGCGGCACAACTCAGTATCAACTTTAGTGATAATTTGGTAAAGTTTGAATCGTTGAGTGATAAAAGCTTTGTTTCGCCATTGGCACAAAATGCTTTTGACTTTTATGATTACCAGCTTATAAAAAAAGATTCGGTGCAACTTACTGTTAAAGTTAATCCTCGGCGTAAATATTCGCCCACTTTTGAGGGCTGGCTGGTGTTTAACATCAACACATGTAAACTGAAACACCTTGATTTAAAAATAAGTGGCGATAAAGGCATCAACTTTATTGATACGTTACAAATTGTTCAAGATTACCACAACGGAGATGATGTTGTGCCGGCTTATACTATTCTAAAGTATAATGGAGATGTTTTAAAGTTCTTTTTTTCTGGGAGCAGCCAGGCAGTTTTTACTGATGGAAAAGCATCAAGCCACTTTTATGAAAGTTTTAAAAAACAAGAGGTGGTAAAAGATGACTCTTCGGCGTTTCGTTCGGGAGTATTAAAAGCTAATAGAAAAATCCCTCTTAATTTGCGAGAACGCCTATCTTACGCCTATCAGGACTCGATAAACAGAGAACGAAAAGATAAATCTGTTATTGACTCTTTAGATCAATTAGCTCCCCGGCTAAAGATATTACCGTTGCTTTTTAGCGATAAAATAATAAATAGCCAAAATAAAAAGAGAGCAATAATTTTTGACCCTATAGTGCCGGCATTTTTTTTTAATACGGTTGAGGGTTTTGGTATAAGCTACGGATTGTCTTTTTTAAAGTTTGACGAAAATAATATCAACTGGTCCGTAACGCCTAGGTTAAGATATGGATTTGAAAACAAAGAGTTGAATTCTGATCTTTCTGTTTCATGGTACTATAAGCCCAAAAAGCGAGGTACATTAAACTTTAGCATAGGTAATACCTACTTAGATTTAAATCCCAACGGGAGTTTAAGCACTTTACAAAACACTTTAAATACTTTGCTTTTTGAACAAAATTTTATGAAACTATACAGAAAGGAGTATGTAAGTGCCGGAATTGGACGGGAGCTGGTAGGCAATTTATATTTTTCTGTAGGTACAGAGTTGGCCAACAATTATTCAGTAACCAATACACAGGATTTTGTTTTTAGAGATATTAAAGAGCGTAACTTTAGTTCTAACAACCCTATTGCGCCAGCATTGGAAGACAAGCTATTTCCGGATTACACCTCATTTTTCATCAATTCATCATTAATTTACACCATAAATCAGCCATATATTACCAAAGACAAGATTAAAATTTACAAACTTCCGTTAGGGCCCCGTTTTATTGCAACTTATAAAAAAGGGATTCCAAATGTTTTTGATTCCGACTCGGAGTATAATTATTTAGAAGCCGAAATTCAGCATGAAAAATTAGATATGGGCTTGTGGGGATACGGATCCTACTCTGTTGTGGCGGGTAAGTTTTTTAATAACAAAAGTAACTTTTACCCCGAGTGGCGGCATTTTAGCGGTAACTTGGCTTTAATATTTAAACCGGGTTTAAGAAGTTTCCACTTGTTGGATTTT
>DASSWV010000060.1:0-4112 GCA_035704545.1 Pelobium sp. | reverse complement strand
CATCTAATTAAAAAAAAACAGCTACTTTTGCGCAGAAATGTAACCATGTCTTTATGTCGTCAATTCAATTAGAAGAAAATTCAATATTTAATCAACTTGGGGCTTTCGGTCATCAAAAGGTGGTTTTTTGTAAAGATGATGACACTGGGCTTAGAGCAATCATAGCAATTCACGACACCACTTTAGGGCCTGCAATTGGCGGTACACGCATGTGGTCTTACAATACTGAAGCCGAAGCTTTACAAGATGTTTTGCGTTTATCTCAAGCGATGACTTATAAAGCGGCTATCACAGGTTTAAATTTAGGTGGTGGTAAAGGCGTAATTATTGGCGATAGCCGTACTGATAAATCGGAAGCGTTAATGCGTAGGTACGGTAGGTTCATCGAGAACTTAAACGGTTCTTTTATTACCGCTGAGGAAGTAGGTACAGGGCCAAAAGATATGGAGTACATCCGTATGGAAACAAAATATGTTACGGGTGTTCCAGAATCTATCGGTGGAAGCGGAGACCCGTCACCTGTTACTGCAAAAGGTGTTTTTTTTGGAATAAAAGCTGCCGTAAAAGAACTTTTTGGCACTGATAGCTTAGCTGGCAGAACAGTTGCGGTACAAGGCACAGGCCATGTGGGCGAACATTTGGTGAGTTTATTACGTCAAGAAAATGCTAAGGTTTACGTAAGCGATATCAACGAAGAAGGTTTACGTAAAGTGGCTAAATTGTACGGAGCAGAAGTGGTAAACAACAATAACCTTTTTGATATAGACTTTGATATTTATGCCCCCTGTGCTTTAGGCGCTACAGTGAACTCAGAGACCATCGCAAAAATGAAATGTGGAATTATCGCAGGTTCGGCAAATAACCAGTTGGCAGATGAGAATGTAGATGGTCAATTGCTTTTAGAAAAAGGAATTCTGTTTGCACCAGATTACCTAATTAACGCCGGAGGTTTAATCAATTGCTACTCTGAAATGGCTGGTTATAGTAAAAAAAGAACCATGCAGTTGGCAGAAAATATTTACGATGCCACCCGAAGCGTTCTGAAAAAATCAAAAGCAGATCATATCCCGACAAATATTGCTGCAAATAAAATTGCGGAGAAAAGGATTGCGGATATCAAGAAAATAAAAGCGAGTTTTTAACAGTTGGCAGTCAGCGGTCGGATGTCAGCAGTTTGCGCCGATAGTAGGGGAGGATAGGAAAACCTCGGACAGAATAACAAACAAAACCGAGCAACCCAGCCTGCGGACAGCGGACTAAAAACCTCGGACTTTAAAAACAAATAAATATAAACGGCTAATAAAGCCAAATCGTTCTTTAAAAATGTTAAACAGAAGGCATCTAAGGGTTAAGGTAATGCAAGTCATTTACGCATTTCAACAATCAGAGGTAAAAGACATCAAACAGCAAGAGAAAAACTTATTGGCTAGCGTTGATAAGGTTTTTGAAATGTACATTAGTTTGTTGAATTTAATAGTTGATGTGGTGCAATATGCAGAGGTTGATGCTGTTGATAGGGCTAATAAGTATTTGCCGTCTGAGGATGATTTAAATGCAAATCTAAAAGTGCTGGATAATCGTTTCATCCAACTTTTAGTTAAGAACAATGCATATATCGATGCGGTTAAAAAATATAAAGTATCCTGGAGTTTCGACCCAGAGTTAGCTAGATCATTGTTTTCGGCACTAAAAAACACCGAAGAATATAAAGAATACCTTGCTAAAACTGATGATGATTTACATAGCGATAAAGATTTGATCAAATTTATCTTTAAAAAGGTAATTCTTAAATCAACTTTGGCGCAACAAGCCTTAGAAGAGAAACATATCAACTGGGAGGTTGACCAGGATGTTTTGCAAGCAATGATTGCAAAAACACTGAAGAACTTCTCTGCAGAAAGCGGGGAGCAAAAATTGGCTCAGATTAGTGCAAATTGGGATGAAGACCGTGAGTTTATTTTAGATCTTTATCAAAAAACGATAGCGCACAACGCAACTTTCCAAGAAATGATTGGTGCAAAAACCAAAAATTGGGAAGCAGACAGAATTGCCATGATGGATGTTATTTTAATGAAAATGGCTTTAGCTGAGCTAATTTACTTTACGAGCATCCCAGTTAAGGTAACTATAAATGAGTATTTAGAATTGGCCAAGGAGTTTAGTACGCCAAAAAGTAATGCGTTTATAAACGGAATTTTAGATAAAATTTTAGAAGATTTAAAAGAACAAGGCAAAATAAGGAAATACGGTAGAGGGTTACTTTAGTTAAAAGTGGAAAGTTAAAAGTTAAAAGTAGAAAGTTAAAAGTCAAAAGTAAATAAACATGAGAAATATATTTTTAGGATTAGTAGCAATTATAGCAGTAAGCGCCTGCAATAATACAGATGTGAAAAATGTGGCTGGTGGAGACACTACCTCTGTTGTGGTTGATTCTACATTAGCACCAGTAATAAAATTCGAGAAAGAAATTTACGAGTTTGGTAAAATTAAGCAAGGCGAAAGCGTCTCTTACAATTTCAAGTTCGAGAACGTCGGAAAATCTCCGTTGATTATAAAAGAAGCAACCGCTACTTGTGGTTGTACCGTACCAGAATTTCCAAAAGAGCCAATACCTGTTGGCGGATCTGGTCAAATTAAAGTAACCTTCAATAGTGAAGGAAAAGAGGGTTTACAAGATAAAGTGGTCACTATACTTGCCAATACCATTCCTCAAAATACCGAGGTACATTTAGTAGGAGAAGTTGTTAAGTAGTATTGGAGTCAAGATAAAAGAACAAAGACAAAAAATAAAGAGAATCAAAAAGTATTCAATCGTTCTCTCCTTCAAATTCAATAATTAATTAAGTAAATTAGATAAATATGTTAAATTTTGTTTTGTTACAGATCCCCAGTGAAATCATGAATTTTTTACCCATGATTTTAATAGTGGTAGTGTTTTATTTTTTCATGATTAGGCCGCAGATGAAAAAAGCTAAAGACCACAAAAAATTTATTGCCGAACTTAAAAAAGGTGATAAAATTGTAACCACCGCTGGCATACACGGTAGAATTGCCGATATGAATGAAACTACTATCTTAGTGGAAACAGAAGGCGGTGGTAAAATTAGGTTTGATAAGGCTGCGGTTTCTTTAGATTCGTCTAAAACGCTTAATGCTTAAAACTGGGTTTTAAATATTAGGATGCCGTTTTTATTGAAAAAACGGCATTTTTTTTACTTTGCTCATCCTAAAATTTTTAGAGAAAGATTATAAATGGGTCTAATAAAATTAACAGCGGTTGAAAGGCGTAAAATAAGTATATTTTTTACTTGTTTAATATTGGCAATAGCAACTTGGCTGTTTTTTTCATTATCAAACAAATACGAATACGAGGTAAAAACAGTGGTGAGCTTTAAAAACTTACCGGTAAACAAAGCCTTTAATCCTCTACAGTCTGATACGGTTTTGTTGACAGTACAAGGTACCGGTTGGCAACTGCTGTTTACCCGTTTAAGAATTTATCCCAGAGATGTGCGGGTTGATCTAACATCGTTAAGTAAAAGAAATTATGTAACGTTTACAGACCAAATTCGGTCTATAAATGCCTATTATTCATCAGACCAACGGATTGTAAGCGTACAACCAGATACTCTTTATTTTGATTTTACTACTCGAAAGGTTAAAAAAGTACCTGTTAAACTGGTAAGTAAGTTAAACTTTGTAAAACAGTTCGGGCAGTCAGCAGCTATAGTGCTCAAACCTGATTCTGTTACTGTAACAGGTCCTTTAGAACAACTTCAAAAAATTCATTTTTGGTCAACCGATACTTTTTCTAAAGATGATATAAGTCACTCGGTATTAGATAAAATTTCTTTAAAGGCTACTGATGCGCCAAACATTACCATCTACCCGCCTCTTACGGAAGTTAAGATACCCGTAGAGGAGTTTACAGAGAAGCAGCTTTTGGTGCCCATTAAAGTAATCAACAATAACCAATACTATAATGTAAAATTGATACCAGATAGGGTTAAAATCACATTTATGGTATCTTTGTCTGATTATGAGCAAACAAATGAAGATGATTTTGATGCGATTGTTGATTTAAACACTTGGAAAGATTTTAAAGCGTCAAT
>DASSWV010000557.1:0-2151 GCA_035704545.1 Pelobium sp. | reverse complement strand
CACTAATTAATTAGGATTAAATTGCGGTAAAAAACGGCTATTTATCTTGAAATGGCGGTTTTTTCGGTTTAGTTCTTTATCTGTTCGATAAATGATTCTATATTTTTAATTACCCGCAATTTACTGGTATTAGGTTGGGTGCAATTTATCACTTGGTTTCCGGTAACAAAAAGTGGAGTACCGGCCAGTACTTCAACTAAAGAATTTAATGTAGTTTCGATTTTGGTGTTTAGCAAAGAAGTTGTTAAAGCAGTAAAAGCAAAGTCGGGGTAATAATAAGCAACTACTTCTCTTAACGTTTCAAAGGGTAAATTCTGGCCTAAATACAAGCAATGCTGGCCATGCTTTCTAAGTAGATATTGCGCAAAAAGCAAACCAAGCTCATGTTGCTCTTCTGGAGGCAGAAAAAGAACATATTTCTTTGATTTTACGGTTGTTTTTACTTCAAGCTTATAGGTTGCTTCAATTATTTTCTGTTCAATTTTATGGGTTGCAAAATGCTCATGTGCTGGGTTAATGGTTCCAACTTGCCACATTTCGCCAACTTTGTATAAAAAAGGAAACAAAATTTCGGTCATCGACTCTTCTAAACCTATATCATTGATGCAATGATTTATAATTGATTCAAATTCTAGCTCATCCATCTTAATCATGGCGTTGCAAAGCGTTTGTATCTGTGCGTTAGCATTTTTATGGTTGGCCTGTATTGCTTTTACCGCGCTAACAATTTCGGCGCTATCCATCTTGGATATTTTACTGATTTTGTATCCGTTTTCGTTTAAGGTCGCGATGTTTAAGAACAGACACAGATCATCATCATCATAATAACGGATATTAGTTTCGGTTCTTTTTGGGATAAAAATATCATAACGTTGTTCCCAAATCCGGAGGGTATGCGCTTTTATTCCCGTTAAACTTTCAATATCACTTATGGAAAAATGTTTCAACAGTCTTTGTTATTAGTTGCAAAATGCTTTATTAACAAACATAATTAAAGTTTGTTTTTTTAACAGGCATTTAATGCTGTTGCAACCAAAGGTCAACATATTCTCTTTTTGGGTCATATTCAGAGGCTTGTTTTTCAATGTTAAAATAACGGTTTTCTCTTGGGTCATTTCCTACTCCGGCTATGTATGCCCAGTTTCCCCAATTGCTGGCGGGGCAATAATCAATCAGTTTTTCTTCAAAATAGGCGGCACCCCAAGTCCAGTTTACATTTAAATCGTTTACCAAGTATGAGGCTACGTTTTGCCGCCCTCGGTTGCTCATAAAACCAGTAAGGTTAAGCTCTTTCATATTGGCATCAACAAAAGGAACACCTGTTTCCGCATTTTTCCATTTATCAAAAAGCTCTTTTTGGTTTGGTGCATATTCTTGAGGTTTTCTTTTTAAACCTTCTTCCATAAAATAGCTGGTACCATGCTTTTTAAACATAAACCGAAAGTAATCTCGCCATAATAGCTCAAAAATTACCCAATAAGTCGAGTCGTTTGCGCCTCTTTCCTTTTCATAGCGTTTCACCTCCCAATAAATAGCTCGTGGAGACAAACAGCCATCAGCAAGCCAAGGAGAAAATTTGGTGCTGTAATCTGCGCCTATTAATCCGTTTCGAGTTTTTTTGTATTGTTGCAGTAAATCAGTGTCCCAGAGGTAATATTTTAATCTTTTTAAGCCTTCGGTTTCGCCACCTTTAAATTTCAATACGCTTCTTGCATCCAGTTCAGGAACTTCAAAACCTAACTCTGCTAAACTGGGTATTTCGCTACGCTCTAGATTATCGGGAATATTGATGTGGGTTGGTGTGTTAAAAGACGGTCGTATTTCGGCCTCACGTTCCACCTTTTTACGGAACTTGGTAAACACATCAGGAATATCTTTTATCGGAAAAGGTAAGTCTTCTTTGTGGTGCATGGTATGCCCGATGAAATGCTTTAGGTTGATCTGCATTTTCCAAAGTTCATCCTCTACATTTGACGATATTAAGGTTTCTTCTGCGGCTACTTCCCGGTGGTGATAAACTTCGTCAACTTTGTATTTTTTGCACACATTTGGCAGTACTTCTGCCGGAATTCCTTTTATCATTAAAAGATCGCCACCTAAACTTTGTAAAGATTTTTTAAGGTCTGTTAAGCTTTCTAATAAGAATTTAGC
>DASSWV010000552.1:0-2158 GCA_035704545.1 Pelobium sp. | reverse complement strand
GTGCCTCTGCCAATTCTGTTTTCTTATTTCTGCTTAGAGGTATTTGTTTTCCACTAACTTCTACATTTTTACTATTAAACTTCTCTACTTTCTCCAAGTTGACAATATAGGATTTGTGGATTCTCAAAAACTTATCTTCCGGCAACTGTTTTTCAAAAGATTTCATTGTTGATAAAATTACGATATTGGCCTCATCCGTAACTAGTTTTATGTAGTCGCCCAAAGCTTCGATCCATTTTATCTCGTTCAAAATAACCTTTCTTTTTTTCAGGTTGCTCTTCACAAAGATATGTTCTTCGTCCTCCGTTACCTTGTTGATCTGTTCGTATTTGGCTACGGCCCGTTTAACGGAAGCATCAAAACGTGATAAGGTGATAGGTTTGTGAAGGTAATCCGTTACATCATAATCAAATGCCTTAAGGGCGTAATCCGGTTTTCCGGTGATCAATATTACCTGCGGACTGTTATCCAAGGATTCCAATAGGTCGAATCCGGTGATAATGGGCATCTCTACATCTAGGAAAATTAAATCGATTTCATTGTTTTTGATGCCGTTCTTGGCCTCAATGGCATTACTGTACTCAGCTACCAAAGCCAGATTCGGATGGTTATTTACCAGTTTGGCAACTGCCATCCGCTGCATGGACGAGTCGTCCACGATAATGCTTCTTAATTTCATAAATGGTTGATTTGTGGGGTTAAATCATCGACAAAGTACTTAAAAATCACGTTGATGTACAACAAAAGTTGTAAACATTGCAGTAATTGTTGTGTAAATGGCAATGACCATAGTTTAATTGTTTTTGGTTAAGTTCAATCTTATGTTTTCTCTAGGTATAACGAAGATTTTTTCATTTTCTTGTAATATGTATAAAAAATAATTACTTTTGCACACTTAAAAAATTTTAAACATATGAACAATTACGAAACTGTTTTCATTTTAAATCCCGTTCTATCTGATGTCCAGATAGAGGAAACAGTTAAGAAATTTGAAGATTTCTTAATTAACAGAGGTGCCAAAATGGTAGCCAAAGAAAACTGGGGGCTGAAGAAATTGGCCTACCCTATCCAACACAAGAAAAGTGGTTTTTACCATTTGTTCGAGTTTACAGCTGAAGGCGACGTGGTTGCCCCTTATGAATTGGAATTCAGAAGGGACGAACGGATTATGCGCTTTTTGACCGTAAAATTAGATAAGCATGCCGTATCATGGGCAGAAAGAAGAAGAACAAAGTTAAAAGCTAAAGCATAAGGATTATGGCATCAATAGAACAACAGGCAAAAGGTAAAAAAGATGGGGAGATCAGGTATCTTACCCCTCTTAATATAGAGACCAATACTCAAAAGAAATATTGTCGTTTCAAAAAATCAGGTATTAAATACGTAGATTACAAAGATCCTGATTTTTTAATAAAGTTGGTAAACGAGCAAGGTAAATTGCTTCCGAGAAGACTTACGGGTACTTCCTTGAAATATCAGCGCAAAGTGGCCGTTGCCGTAAAAAGAGCGCGTCATTTAGCTTTAATGCCCTATGTAGGCGATTTATTAAAATAAAAAGAAACGGACGATGGAACTTATATTAAAGGAAGACGTACAAAACTTAGGTTTTAAAGATGATTTGGTGAACGTAAAGAATGGTTTTGGTAGAAATTACCTGATCCCAAGGGGATTGGCCTCTTTAGCTACGCCATCAGCCAAAAAAGTATTGGCCGAAAATTTAAAACAAAGGGCCCATAAAGAAAAGAAGATTGTTGATGCTGCCAATAAGACGGCTGAAGCCATTAAGCAATTGGAAATTAAATTGACCGCCAAGGCCGGAGCTGGGGATAAATTGTTCGGATCTATTACCAATATAGATTTGGCAGATGCTTTGGAAAAGGCCGGACATTCAATTGATAGGAAATATATTGCCATTCAAGGTGGTGCCATTAAAAGGACAGGTCCTTACAATGCCCAAATACGATTGCACAGGGATGTGGTATTCGATTTTGCATTTGAAGTGGTTGCTGAGGCAAAAGGGTAATATAGTCTGGATCAGTAATACAAAAGGCCGCATTTATGTGGCCTTTTTTATGTTAATTACCTTAAAATTTACAGCAAAACAATTGTTTCATAGGTCCGCCTTGGTTTCAAGGGTAGGACGTTTTCGAAATTTAGT
>DASSWV010000483.1:0-2350 GCA_035704545.1 Pelobium sp. | reverse complement strand
TAAACAACATCGCTTATAAAATGCACTCTGATTTTGTAGAGATACCAGGAGGTAAGAAATACAACTTTAGTGTTGCTACAGAGGCTGGTGGAGGAAACACCGCAGCAGAAAACAACGTGATGATTGAAAGCGGAAAAATTTATACCGTTTGGGCAAAAGGTATTTACGATAACACAACGGTAGATAGCTTGAAATTAGGCCTTAAAATTCAGGTAAACTAATTCAACCTAAAAAATTGATGATTAACCTAAAACGGGCTGCTAATTATGTTAGCGGCCCGTTTCATTTTTAGAGGGTCTGACCTTATTTTTTGTTGTAATTTTCCATGTGGAATTTCACTAAATCATCTATAGGTGAACGGACGATTTTCCCGACTTTCATTCCGTATTCTGTAGCAACTTCTTCTAAAACGTTTCTAAAATTATAAGCAACAGAGCCAATGCAGTTAAATTCAAGTTCTTTGTAATTAGGGTAATGACTTACTAAGTTTTTAAAGAAGTCTTCAAAAGAAGTTCGAACTAGGTTTCTTGAATATTCTAGGTTAACCGTAATATCATAAACAAACTTGCTGAAACTAGCACAAAACCTATTTGGGAGAGGTTTTGTATAAACCGCGTCTAAAATATCATCCGGCGTAAGTTTAAACGTTTCCCAAAATGAATCTCTAACATTTTTAGGCATGTAACCTCTGATATAATCACTCAATAATTTTTTACCGATGTAACAACCACTACCTTCATCGCCTAAAATAAAGGCCAGGGAATCAATGCTCATTTCTATATCCTCGCCATCGTAAATACAGGTATTGGTACCCGTTCCTAAAATGGCTGCAAAACCTCTTTTTTTTCCTAATAATGCCCTGGCCGCGGCCATTAAATCATGCCCAATTTCAATAGTGGCATTCGGAAAAATAACCTTCATTGCTTTTGCAACTATTTCTGCCTTTTCATCATTATGCACTCCGGCGCCATAATAATTTACTTCTTTTATTTTTTCAATAGGTAAATCAGAAGGCATGTTTTTTTTCATGGAATCTATAATATAATCCGTATCCGAAAAATATGGATTGTATCCTTCCGTGTTAAACATCACTTTCTTTCCATCGTCCTGTATTAATGTCCAGCTAGTTTTAGTGGATCCCCCGTCTGCAATTAGTATCATTTTTTTTTGTTATGATTTTTAGGATTATTTAAAGTTAAATTTAGCAAAAAATGCTTATTGTACAAATCACACTAAGCAAGTATTTGCAATTGCTGTAATTATTTGTTCAAATCAATCATCTGTAAAGCAATTATTTAAAAAAGCACTGTGACAAGCCTTTCTCCAATAGGTCTCTTTTGAGTTTTTTCCCGATAAATACCAATTTAGTTTCTCTTGGTTCGCCTGTGGTCCACTCATCTCCATCCGTAAATACCGGAGCTCCTTTAACAGATTGAATAATTAATTTTCTATTTAGCCCTTCAATGCTCAATATACCTTTTATTCTGTAAAACCACGCACCTTGTATGGCTAACATTACGGTAAAATAGTGACGTAATTTTAGCAAGTCGAAATTTTGTGTAAAAATGAAGCTTTGTGATACAATTTCCTGGTGTTTGCGCTCCGTTGGGATATTAAAGATGTTGTTGTTTTTTGGATTTGAAAACCCAAATTTAAAAACAACTTTTTCTTTATTGTAGGCCTTTAAATCAAGAATTTTATCGGTGTCAGCTTTTGCGAAAACAGTAAACTCGTGATCAGCTAAAGGGTTGATTTGCTTGATGGTTTCACTAACTTTTTGAAGTGTGTTTTTATCGATGTCGCCAGATTTATTAAAAATGATATAATCTGCAAATAAAACCTGTTTTGCGGCTTCTTCTTCACTGCCAATTACTTCTAAAACATTCTCGGCATCAATCAAACAAACGGTTCCATCCAGTTTAAAAGCAGTTTGAACGTTATAATCTGTTAAAAAAGTGGCAGCTACGGCAGAAGGGTCTGCTATTCCTGTAGTTTCAATTATTAAATGGTCGTAATCGTAATCGCCAATTACCAACTTATTCAGCACATCAAATAAATCGCCATTTAGCGAACAGCAAATGCATCCGTTTGAAAGTTCAAAAATATTCTCATCTGTTTTTACTACCAGTTCACTATCGATGTTGATTTCCCCGAATTCGTTCTCGATAATGGCAAATTTAGTTTCGGGATTTTCTTTGATGATATGATTAAGAAGCGTGGTTTTTCCGGCTCCTAAAAATCCGGTAAGAATAGTTACTGGGACTGATTTTATTGACATTTGTTAAAAATATAAAATCTTTAACAGAAAGTGGTTTTTAGTGCGCTAATATGTTATGTTAAGGATAAATGT
>DASSWV010000472.1:0-2192 GCA_035704545.1 Pelobium sp. | reverse complement strand
CTTGGACCTGTAAAAAACGTGGTTTTTTGCCAATAACTTCGTCGGCGGTATATCCTGTCATCCGGGTAAAGTCCTCATTTACATAAATGATTTTTGGTCCAGGCTCGTCAAAAGGTTCTGCTTCTGTAATCACTACAGCATCGTTGGTGTTGGTCACTACAGATTCCAATAACTTTAAGCGCTCTTCTTCTTGTTTTTTCTGTGTAATGTCGTTCATGGCGCCCACCATCCTTACCGCTTTCTGCTGGTCGTCTCTAATTACAAAACCATGGTCAATTACGTAAGCGTAGTTGCCATCTGCTTTTTTAAAGCGGTACTCGGCATACCATTTCTGGTCCGAGCCTTCGATGATCTGATGGATGCTATCAAGTACTGCTTTCCGGTCTGCCGGGTGAATGTTATTGCTCCAGAAATTGGCGACTGTTGCGTCATTTGAATAGCCAAAAATCTGTTGAAGTCCTTTTCCCCAGTTTATATGGTCGGTTTTCAAATCCCAGTCCCAAACCGCGTCAGAAGTAGCCATAGTAACGTACTCAAAGCGTTTATTGCTTTCCAATAACGCAGCTTCATTTTCTTTCTGTTTGGTGATATCTCTAATAATCATAGAGGTTCTTTCTCTGCCCTGTGAATCTACAAACATTACAGAGGCTAATTCACCGATGAATTTAGAGCCACCTTTCCGTTGGAGCGTTAGCTCGCCACGGGCTTTTCCCTTGGTTTGACGTGTTTTAAGCAATTCATGAAGGCGGGGATCCGCATGGTCTACCAAGCCCATCCTGCCACTTTGTTTAATTTCTTCCTCTGTCATTCGGAAAATTTCACAGGCGGCCGGATTAGCGGCTAAAATGTCTCCATCGGTTACGGTAAGTAAAATACCATCCATTCTGTTTTCAAAGAAAGAACGATATTTTAATTCGCTCTCTTTAACCTGTATTTCAGCCTGTTTTCGTTCAGTAATGTCTTGTGAGGTGCCAAAAAACCTAATTAACTCGTTTTTATTGTCACGCTCTCCATAACCTACCTCTTCAATCACTTTGCGTACGCCATTTTTGGTCGTTATCCTATATTCTAGTTTAAAACTTTCACCTGTGGCTAAAACTTTTTTTCTTACTTCATAAGTCTTTGCTTGATCTTCGGGATCCAACAAATGGATAAGGGAGTTGGCATTGTAATGTTGTAATGTTTCTTCATTGATGTCAAAAATTTTATACATTTCTGCTGACCAACTGAACCTTTTTGATCTCAGATCATAATCCCAACTGCCAATTTTTGCTAAACTTTGTGCAAGCAGCAGCTTTTCCTCTCTATCCTGTAATTGTTTTAGGGCTTGTTGTTTTTCGGTAACATCCGTATAAACGGCTACCAAAGCTTCTTTATCGTTATAGTTGAATTTGTGTCCAAAAAACTCGATATCCAAAACAGTTCCGTTTTTTCTTCTATGTTTAAAAATCCCGAAATTTTCACTACCCTGCAGGGTTTTAAGGCGCTTTAAAAGATTTTTAATGCTATGATGTTCTTCGGGTATTCTTAGGTCATATAAAGTTTTTCCAATAAATTCTTCTCGGCTATATCCGTAAAGTTTAATTGCCATTTCATTGATATCCAGTACGGTAAAAGTGTGAATGTCATAAATTATTTTTGGCAATGGGCTTTGCTGATATAAAATTTTATGTTGTTCTTCTGAGCGTTTAAGCTCTTCCTGGGATTTTAATTGTTCTGTAATGTCTGTTATTTGCACTAAAGAGCTTTTCCTGCCTTCGTACTCGATCATGTGCCTATTGATATTGACATGGAAAATTTCTCCGTTTTTCTTTTGATGGCGCCAGACTCTCTTTTGAAGATTGTGATACGTTTCTTCATCTTTTGTGGCATTGTTGATGAGTTCTACATCTTCCGGGAGCCTAATATCTCTGATAGTGAGCTTTAAAATTTCTTCTCGGCTGTAGCCATAAAGTAAGAGTGCTTCTTCATTACAATCGATGATTTCTAAGGTTTCCCAATCGAAAATCATCATACAGGCGGGATTATTATCAAAAAGAAATTTATATTTTTCTTCTGATTTTTTGAGGCTTTCTGTATCCAGGATAGCATTGGTGTTATCGCGGATGGTTACCCATAACCAATAGCTGTTGGTTTCTTCGTTAAATACCCGTTCGCCTAATTCTTTAACATGTTTGATGCTTTGATTTGCC
>DASSWV010000425.1:0-2455 GCA_035704545.1 Pelobium sp. | reverse complement strand
GTAAACATTATAGGCTCATTAACGTATCTAAAGAACTGTTGTCGCTATTAAATTAATTTGTATTGTAATTAGCCAGTAAATAACACGTATTTGCTTGCCCATAAAATTACTGAATGTCGAAATTACCCAAAGAATATAAATTTATTGATTTATCGGATTACGGTAGAGCTCCCGGTCGGTGGATTGCTAAATCTTTGGTGCAAACAAGCGTAACCCCAATTGGAGTAACCACTTTATTTATCATTGTTGGCTTATTGGCAATTGTTGCAATGTTGTATAACCAGTTTGTATTAGCTGCATTTTTATTAATACTAAAATCTATCATTGATGCTGCGGATGGAGAACTTGCCAGACTTAAAAAAACACCATCTTATACCGGTCGTTATTACGATTCTATTGCTGATATCGTCTTAAATTTTTTCTTTTTAATTACGTTTTGGCACCTTACGCAAGATTCGATCTTCTACACTTTTTTGGCTTTTTTAGGCATTCAGCTACAAGGAACTGTTTACAACTACTATTATGTAATTTTAAGGCATAGCGTACAAGGCGATTCAACCAGCCGGATTTTTGAAGACCAAATCCCAATCGCATTAAGCGGCGAAAAGCAAACTACAGTTAACAGGTTACATCAATTACATCGCTTGCTTTATCGGGTTTTTGATAGGGTCATCTATTGGATGGATAAGGATGCGGTACATAGCAAGCCTTTTCCTAAATGGTTTATGACTGTGATTTCACTTTACGGATTAGGCTTTCAGTTATTGTTGATGGCAGTAATGCTACTGTTTCAGCTACAGCATTACATAATTCCATTTTTTATCACTTATTCGCTTTTGATTTTTGTATTTATTGGAGTAAGACGAGCTTTCCTAAGAACTGAAAAGCCTCGTCCTCAACCCTTATAGTTAGTCTTTGGCACTTATGTGAATCATTTCTTATGTTCAACATTGGGCAAAAAGCCAGCGATAACACCAATTAAAGGCAAAAAGGCACAAATCTGAAAAACATATCCAATACTGGTACGGTCGGCAAGCCAGCCAAACAGAGCAGATCCAATCCCTGCCATTCCAAAAGCAAAACCGAAAAACAAACCTGCAACCATTCCCACTTTTCCCGGTACCAAATCAGTAGCGTACACTAAAATAGCAGAAAAAGCAGAGGCTAAAATCACCCCGATAATCACAGCAAGTGCTCCGGTCCAAAACAAGTTGGCATAAGGCAGCATTAAAGTAAAAGGCGCTACTCCTAAAATAGAAATCCAGATAATGTATTTCCTCCCAAAACGGTCTCCTAACGGGCCTCCAATCAAAGTGCCCGAGGCAACCGCTGCCAAAAACATGAAAAGATAAAACTGTGATTGTTGGACCGAAACATTAAACTTATCAATTACAAAAAAAGTAAAATAGCTGGTCATACTGGCCATGTAAAAGTATTTCGAGAAAATGAGCGCTAACAAAATACCTATAGACGTGATCACCTTTTTTCTTGGTAAAACGGGTGTTTCGTTGAGCTCCGTTTTTATAGGGGATGCTTTCTTTAAATGAAGGTTAGCTTTATACCAATTGCCAATCTGTATTAAAATGATTACCGCTAAAATCGCCGCTAAGGCAAACCAGATAATGTAAAACTGTCCGTAAGGAACTACAATCAAAGCAGCAAGTAAAGGTCCGATGGCGCTTCCAGAGTTGCCTCCAACCTGAAAAATAGATTGCGCTAAACCTTTTTTTCCCCCCGAGGCCATGTATGCTACCCGAGAAGATTCTGGATGAAAAATAGAGGAACCCACGCCAATTAAGCATACCGCAAGTAGCAACCATAAAAAGCTAGTGGCAAAAGAGAGCAACAACAAGCCAAATAAAGTAAACATCATGCCTATCGCTAATGAATACGGACGAGGGGTTCTATCAGTATAAAAGCCAACAAACGGTTGCAACAAAGATGCGCTCAGTTGAAATGTAAACGTAATGAGCCCTATTTGGCTAAAAGATAAATTAAAACTGTTTTTTAACATCGGGTAAACGGCAGGGATTACCGATTGCATCATATCATTTAAAAAATGGGCAATACTGATTGTAAATAGTACAGAATAAACTGTTTTATTTGCTTTTTGATTTACTGCTGCTGGTAAAATTGCCATATCCTCAACCGCCTATTTTTTTGTAAATTTAATCCCCAATCTATTAAGACTTTTTATTGCTTTTATTTTCAGCAACAAAGCTGTAACAAAATATTGTTATTGAGGTCTTAAAAATAGAATCTTTATTTTGCCACAAATCTCCTAAATGGATAATATAGAAATTGTAAAAGTTGCGCTACAGTCTATCAAAAGTAATAAGTTACGAACGTTTTTAACGGCCTTAATTATTGCAATAGGTTTAATGGCCTTAGTTGGTATTTTAACTTCCATTGATGCAATCAAAAGCTCGCTGAATAATACTTTTTCTAGCATGGG
>DASSWV010000325.1:0-4681 GCA_035704545.1 Pelobium sp. | reverse complement strand
TAGATGGGCAATATCTGGGGCCTAAACCTTTAATTCGTCCGGTAAACATTGGTGACTTTTCAAATCCTTCTCTTAATTCATCATGAACAGCTGTATTGGTATAAGTAATCCAACAGCATCTTTGTTCAGGATTCATTGTGGTATCAGTGTATGAAAATTTTCCTCCACCAACGTCGCCCCATTGTTCCTCCATTTTTGAGTAATCTAAAGATCTTCCATCTACCCGTGGAGGTGTCCCGGTTTTCATTCTGCCTGCTTCAAAACCTAATTCAACAAGTTGCTCCGTAATTCCTGTGGCTGCTCTTTCTGCAGTTCTTCCACCGCCCATTCTTTTTTCACCGATGTGAATTATTCCATTTAGAAAAGTTCCATTAGTTAATACAACTGCATCAGCTTCTATGTTAATCCCCAATGATGTTATTACTCCTGAGGCTTTTCCATTTTTTATTAAAATTCCGGAAACCATATCTTGCCAAAAGTCTACATTAGGGTTTTGTTCCAGTGATAAACGCCATTCTTCAGCAAAACGCATTCTGTCAATTTGAGCTCTTGGCGACCACATTGCAGGGCCTTTTGAACGGTTTAGCATTCTAAACTGGATGGATGTTTTATCGGATATAATTCCCGATTGGCCACCCATCGCATCAATTTCCCGCACTATTTGCCCTTTAGCTACACCGCCCATTGCAGGATTACAGCTCATTTGCGCAATAGTTCCCATGTTCATAGTTACTAATAACACGGATGAGCCTAATTTAGCGGCCGCATGTGCTGCTTCACAACCAGCATGTCCGCCACCAACAACGATAATATTATATTTTTTGAACATTTGACCTATGTTTCACGTGGAACATCCACATTTTTATATTGACCTGTGTTTCACGTGAAACATCAGTGTTTTTGCGTATTATAAAAGTTTATTATTGCTCACTTAATTCTAACCATCTTAACGTTTTCTCATCCAACAAGTTGTTGTGATTCTTTATTTCGGAAGAAATGGCGATCAATTTTTCATGATTTGTTTCATGATTTAGTTTGTCACTAAGCTCTACAATTGATTTCTCTATCTCGCCTATTTCTTTTTCCAAGCTTTCTAGTTCCAATTTCTCTTTGAAAGATAGCGTTGTCTTTGTTGCTTCTTTTTTTATTTGAGGAGATGAGGAGGGTTTGGCTTCTTTAGATTGAAGTTTAAGTAATTCTGCTTCTTCTCTATAAGATGTATAGTTTCCATTAAATATGCGAACTTCTCCATTTCCTTCTAAAACAAACAATTGGTCTGTTAGTTTATCAACCAAATATCTATCGTGTGAAACTAAAAGTAAAACACCAGGATAATTTTCTAAAAATTCTTCTAAAACATTTAGTGTATCAATATCCAAATCATTGGTGGGCTCATCTAAAATCAGGAAGTTTGGATTCTTAATCAAAACTTTCATCAAATGTAATCGTTTTTTTTCTCCACCACTCAGCAAGCTTACAAAGCCATGTTGTTTTTTGGGCGGAAAAAGAAAGTGTGTTAATAGTTGAGATGCCGAAATGGTTTTTCCATCAGACATGGTAATAAATTCAGCGATGTTTTTTACTACATCAATTACTCTTTCACTTTCATCAAAACTTAATCCGGATTGGTGGTAATAACCAAACACTGTAGTTTCTCCGGTAACAACCTTGCCCTTGTCTGGCTTAATTTCATTAGTAATGATATTTAATAAAGTAGATTTACCAGTACCGTTTTTACCAGTTAATCCAATCTTGTCGCCTTTTTTAAATACATAGCTGAAATTGTTAAGTATGCTTTTGTTTTGAAATTCTTTACCAATATGGTCTAGCTCTAAAATTTGTTTTCCTTGTCGGCTAACTTTAACATCAAGTACAACCGATTCTTTATTAAACTGACCTTTGGTTTTATCTTCCAATTCGTAAAAAGAATCTATTCTGGCTTTTGATTTTGTTCCTCTGGCTTGGGGCATCCTGCGCATCCATTCCAATTCTTTTTTCAAAAGATTTTTGTTTTTTGCTAAAACTGTGCTGTTTATCGCGTCTTGTTCGGCCTTTTTTTCTAAGTAATAAGCGTACTTTCCTTTATAGGTATAAACTTGACCATTTTCTAATTCAATGATCTCGTTACACACGTTATCTAAAAAATACCTATCATGGGTAACCATTAAAATGGTTTTTCCGCCACTCGTTAAATAGCTTTCTAACCATTCTATGGTATCAATATCCAAATGATTGGTGGGTTCATCTATTACATAAACATCAGGTTCATCAATTAATAGTTTAGCTAAACTTAGTCTTTTACGTTGACCTCCAGACAAGGTGTCTATTTTTTGATCAAGATGGTGAATGTCTAAACGCCCTAAAATCGTTTTGATTTCATGCTCATATTCCCAAGCCTCTAAGTTGCTTAACTTTTCTGTTAAACGAGTAATCTCGTCAATATCTGGGTTTTCTTGTTCCAACAGTTCCTCATATTCTCTGATGATTTGTTGTTGGCGATTATCTAAACTAAAGATAAAATCACTGATGCTTTGGCCGGGTTCAAATTTTGGATCTTGTTCTAAGTACCCAAATCTTATATCTTTTGCTTTAACTACTTTTCCTTCGCTGGGCTTAATTTTTTCTGCCAATAACTTAAGTAAAGTTGATTTTCCTGCGCCGTTAACGCCCACTAAGGCTACTCTTTGCCCTTGTTGTAGGCCAAATGTTAAATTTTTGAATAGCCAATGGTCATTAAAGGCATGGCTTAATTGTTCTGCTGATACTATACTCACACTAATCTTTTAATTTGTTCTGAATTGTGCACAAAGATGCCTCTTTTATTTTTAATTGATTCATTATACATCGCTTTAGCAACGTCTTCCGCCTCAATACTTTGGTATTTTTTTAATGGGCCAATTAAAGCTAAGTCTACTAAACGCATAATGGGCGATAGAATCTTCTCCATTGGTCTGTTTTCCTTTCGGTCTCCGCGTAAAAAGGAAGGTTGATAAATATGGATAGTCTCATATTTAAGTGCTTTGATAGCATTTTCAATATCTCCTTTCATTTTACTATAAAAATTACTAGAATTTGCGTTTGCGCCCATTGCACTTACTAAATGGTATTGATGTGCATTGTTGGTTAGGCCGTTTATTGCGAAATGTAATGGGATGTCATAGTCTACTTTTCTATAATCATCTAAATTTGGAGTCTTTGCTTTGGTTGAGCCTAAACAACAAAAAATGATGCTTCCAGAAATGTCATCATTGAGCATATCTGGATTCTTAAAATTGGTAACAATCTGCTTAAGTTTTGTATGGCTAATAGGTAATGTTTTCCTCACGTACACTGTCACCTCTCCAAATCCTGGACTGGCAAGTAGTAATGTTAGTAAATGACTGCCAATAAGTCCGCTAGCACCCAATAATATTGCCTTCTCTTTCATGTTTTCGGTAAATTAGGCACAAAAATACACAATAAAGTTTTGGTATAAAAATTGTGTGTTTAAACATGTAATTTAATTAAAATATTATGAAAACTATTTTTCATCCAGCAAAGGAAAGAGGCTTTAACAGTTTAGGTTGGTTAAAGAGCTATCACTCCTTCAGTTTCGGTCAGTTTAACGATCCACAAAAAATGAATTTCGGACTATTGAGGGTATTGAACGATGACCATGTGGAGCAATCCATGGGTTTTGGAACTCACGGACATGCAAATATGGAGATTGTGAGCATACCTTTAAGTGGCGCACTCAGACATAAGGACAGCACAGGAAGAGATGAGATTATTAAATCTGGCGATGTACAGATCATGTCGGCAGGTTCTGGTATTCAACATTCTGAACACAACGCTTCAAAGGAAGAGCCGGTTGACTTTTTACAGATTTGGGTTTTCCCGAAAGTGGAAAATATTGAACCCAGATATGAGCAGAAAACGTTTCTGGAAGAACAGAAATTAAATCAGTTTTTAACTGTAGTTTCTCCGGATACAGATGATGAAGCAATTACCATCAACCAGGATACTTGGTTTTCTATCAGTAACTTAAGTGAAGAAAAAGCACTTGATTATGAGCTTCGCAACAAGGCAAATGGTATTTATGTGTTTGTTTTGGAAGGTAGCTTAGAAGTTGCTGGTAAAGTGCTAGAAAAACGTGATGCCATTGGCATTTACGAAACGGAAGGGAGCGTAAATTTAAAAGCGAATAGCGATGCTAAAATGTTGGTGATTGAAGTTCCAATGAGTTAGTTAATGATGGGAAATTTTTAAGCTTTGTGATGGAGAAGACTTCATTTTAAAAGCCAGTTGGGGGGATTTAGGCGCTAATAGAAAACAGAAAAACTTTTTTGCACTAAAAAAATGATTAATGTTTAAAAACATATTTTAAACATTAATTTTTTAATAAAAAATTAATTTATTAAGCACAAATTTTGTGTTTGTTGTATTAGTTTTTGTTTACCTTTATGATTTACCATTGAATCTTTAATTTACCGATAATAGAGAATTTGAATTTCTAACGTCTATTGACAAGGCTAATAGCCATCGGATACTTTTTGCCGGAGATGTAATTGACACGAAAGGTAATCAGTTTGCATATATAGCGTGTGAAGATTAATTTTTCATGCGTTGGTTTTTGTTAAATTTCGGCGTATTGTAATTTCCTCGTGGTTGGTGTTATCACTACACCGTTTTTAGCGCCTTA
>DASSWV010000578.1:0-12741 GCA_035704545.1 Pelobium sp. | reverse complement strand
CAGCTTTAAGTGCTGCTAAATCTTCTGGATGACGTTGCTCTAATTGTGTGGTATATTCTAATTCAAATTCTCTGATTTTATTAACAGGTACGCTTCTCATTAGGTTTTTAACACCTGCATAAATGATTGCTACTTGTTTTTCAACTGAAACTGGAGAAAACTGACCTTGCTTTAAAATCTCAACGTTTCTAGCTCCTTTATCTAAAACCAATTTGGTTGAAGCATCTAAATCAGAACCGAATTTAGAGAAAGCCTCTAGCTCACGGTATTGTGCTTGGTCTAATTTTAACGTTCCAGCAACTTTCTTCATTGATTTAATCTGAGCGTTACCTCCCACACGAGATACCGAAATACCTACGTTAATAGCCGGACGAACACCTGCGTTAAACAAGTTAGACTCTAAGAAGATCTGACCATCAGTAATCGAAATTACGTTAGTTGGGATATAAGCAGAAACATCACCAGCTTGAGTTTCGATAATTGGCAAGGCAGTTAATGAACCTCCACCTTTTACGATACCTTTGATAGATTCTGGTAAATCGTTCATTTGCTGAGCGATAGAATCGTTCTGGTTGATTTTTGCGGCTCTCTCTAATAAACGGCTGTGTAGGTAGAAAACATCACCTGGATAAGCCTCACGTCCTGGAGGACGTTTCAATAATAAAGAAACCTCGCGGTAAGCAACAGCTTGTTTTGATAAATCATCATAAACAATTAAAGCTGGTCTTCCTGTATCACGGAAAAACTCGCCAATTGCTGCACCTGCGAAAGGAGCATAAAATTGCATTGGAGCAGGATCTGCAGCCGAAGCAGCAACAACAACTGTGTAAGCCATTGCACCTTTTTCATCCAACGCTTTAACAACGTTAGCTACAGTACTTGCTTTTTGCCCAATGGCAACATATATACAAAACACAGGCTTTCCTGCATCGTAAAATTCTTTTTGATTAATGATGGTATCAATACAAACTGCTGATTTACCAGTTTGACGGTCACCAATTACCAGCTCACGTTGTCCACGACCGATAGGAATCATTGCATCAATAGCTTTGATACCAGTTTGTAATGGCTCTGTAACTGGCTGACGGTAGATTACACCTGGTGCTTTACGCTCCAATGGCATCTCGTAAGTAGTTCCAGTGATTGGACCTTTACCATCTATAGGCGTACCTAAAGTGTTGACCACACGACCCAACATGCCTTCACCTACGTTGATAGATGCGATACGTTTTGTGCGTTTAATGGTATCACCTTCTTTAATCTCATCAGACTGACCCAACAAAACCACACCAACGTTGTCTTCTTCTAAGTTTAAAACGATACCTTGTAAGCCTGATTCAAATTCAACCAGCTCACCAGCTTGTACCTTTGTTAAACCATAAACACGAGCAATACCATCACCAACTTGTAGTACGGTACCCACTTCCTCTAATTCAGTTTCTGACTTAAAGCCTGATAATTGCTGACGTAAAATCGCCGAAACTTCATCTGGTCTTACTTCTACCATCTTTTTTTATTTAAGATTTTTTATTTTTTGAAAAATTGTTTCTGTAACTCTTTTGTTTTTCCCGATTGTATCAGACAAAAAACTAAGCAATTACCTTTTGTGCAAAGTCCTTTTTTAGTCTTGCTAAACTACTTGCAATACTAGCATCAAACTGCCTATCGCCCACAGTTAATATAAATCCACCGATTAAATCTGGATTTACGCTTGCATCAAGCTTTACCTCTCCGCCAGTTACCGTTTTAACCTTATTAATAATTTCTGTTTTTGCAGCATCTGTTAACTCGGCAGCCGATTCTACTTTTGCAGTAACAATATTTTTGTACACATTGTATGCTGCCAAAAATTCTTTTGCAACACCGTATATGATCTCGGCTCTTCCTTTATCAATAACGATTTTTAAAAATGCAGCAGTAACTTTGTTAATTTTGTCTCCAAAAATCGCTTTCAAAATTGCGTTCTTTTTACCTAAAGGTATAATCGGATTTTTTACAACTGCCCGTAATTCAGAATTTGCTCTTAGTGTATTTACAAAGAGACTCATATCGCCTTTAGTTTCTTCTAAAGCCTTATTTTCTAATGCTAAATCAAGTAAAGCCTTTGCGTATCTGGATGCTACTTTTATTTCTGACATTGTTTAGTTTGTTAGATGGTTAGTTTGTTGGTTTGTTAGGATTTGTTAAACGTTCAATAGGCCTAACTAACTAACAAACTGAAAACTAAATACTAATTTAATTTAACATCTTTCAACAAATCGCTCACTAAAGCATCTTGTTTTTGCTTATCATCAAACTGTTTGCGTAAAACCTTCTCAGCAATATCCAAAGAAAGCGCAGCAACTTGATTTTTAACCTCGTCTAAAGCAGCAATCTTTTGGTTGTTGATTTCGATTTTTGCTTTTTCAATCAATTTAGCACCTTCTGTTTGCGCCGTATTTTTTGCTTCAGCAACAATTTGGTCTTTTAGCTCTTTTGCTTCCTTTAAAATCTGGTCACGCTCTATTCTTGCTTCTTTTAACAATACTTCGTTTTCACTAGATAAACGAGACATTTCTTCTCTTGCAAGCTCTGCTTTATTTAATGCGTCTTCAATTGAACGTTCCCGCTCATGAATTGCAGTTAAAACTGGTTTCCAAGCTAATTTTTTCAAAACCATTAACAGAACCAAAAATGAGATTAAGGTCCAAAATACTAAGCCAATACCAGGAGTTACTAATTCCATAAAATTATATATGCTATTGTTAAATAATCATTTAAAAAAAACCGGAAAGATAGCCAATCGCTAAATTTCCGATTTGATAATTCTTAAGCTCCTACGTTGTTACCAAGAAGAGCTACTACCACACCAAACAAAGCAACACCTTCAACAAGTGCCGCAGCGATGATCATAGCAGTTTGAATTTTTGAAGCAGCCTCTGGCTGACGAGCAATACCTTCCATTGCTTTCCCACCAATTTGACCAATACCGATACCTGCACCGATAACTGCTAAACCTGCACCAATTGCAGCGATTGAACCTACCATAACTTTTAATTTATTATATGATTGTTAAACAAAATGTTTCTTTTTTTGGAAAGTAAAGTTTAGACTTCCTAAGAGTCTTGGATCCTTACTCTTTGTTCTAAATTAATGATGATGCTCTTCTACAGCTGTTCCGATGAACAAAGCCGCAAGCATCGTAAAAATAAAGGCTTGTAAAAATGCCACTAATAGTTCTAAAACATACATAAATAATACGAATGCAACAGAAACAGGAGCGATAGCCAATGTTTTGAAAATAAAGATTAATGAGATTAAGCTAAGTACGATAATGTGACCTGCGGTGATATTCGCAAACAAACGAATCATCAAAGCAAAAGGCTTAGAGAAAATACCAATGATTTCTACCACCCACATAATTGGCAACAACCAAAAAGGAACGTCTGGCTTAAAAATATGGCTCCAATAATATTTGTTTCCGTTGATATTCACTACTACCAAAACAATTGCAGAAAGCACCATGGTTACCGCTATATTACCTGTAACGTTTGCACTTCCAGGGAAAATTGGCACCAAGCCTAATAAGTTGTTAATCCAGATAAAAAAGAAAACGGTCAACAAAAGAGGCATAAAGCGCTCAAACTTGTAACCAATATTAGGTCTGGCAATATCATCTCTCACAAAAATTATAATCGGCTCTATCCAAGATTGTAATCCTTTAGGAGCCAGACCTGCTCGTTTTTTGTAGGAACCTGCCACATTCCCGAAAATCAATAGAATTACGATTACCGAGATGAATAATGCTGCAACATTCTTTGTGATAGAAAAATCGTAAACTTTAGCCGACTGTTCCTCATCCACTTGACCATCAGCAGTTAAAATTTTAATATGGTTTTCTTCTAAAAGATAGGTGTTTTTTGCAGTGGTGTAAGCTGCTGCGTCATGATGTTCGTCAAATAATCTTGAAGAAGAAAAAATATCCAAACCATTAGGTGTAAATAATATTACGGGCAAAGGAATAGAGGTATGCCCCCATAAGTGCCAACCGTGAGAATCACTAATGTGCTCTAATATGGTTACCGTTGGATCAAACTTTTCTTCGTTTTCTGTATGATTAGTTTCTGCCTCTATCAACGTTTCTTCAGCCTCATTTTCTTGCATTGCAAAAGAATTAAACGTTAAAAACAAGAGGAAAAGAGCGATTATAGCTCTGCTAGCGATATTTTTAAAATTTAAAATGTGGCTGAAATACATTTATTACGTGTTTTTTACTTCTTAATTTGGTGGCGCAAGTTACACAACAAACAATAAATTTCAAAGACTGTAAACAATAAATATATAGAAAAAAAGTTCACAATGAATAAAACGGCATCTACTCGTATTTTAACGATGTAAAAAAGTATAAAACAAAGTGTTAAAAGCAAGCGTAAAACAATAGCTGCCAAAAGTATGGAGCTTTGGTGATCTCCACCTTTTTTTAACCCTATAACGGCCAAAGCGTAAACCAATAAAGTTATACCGGCCATGTACCCGTACATCAACCAGAAATATGGTATTAAAAAAGTCCCCTCAAATAAAAATTGATTGATAGCCCAAAATAGCAGGGCAACGCTAGAAACCAGTATAGTAAATAGCAGTAAAAATTTACGGATGCCCAATGAGTTTTTATTTAAGTCCTTTAAAAATGAAATACAACGAAATGGCTACACCTATTAAACTGAGGACAGCGGTATAAATAGGTATGGTGCTATTTTGAGTTTCGTCTAGTTTATAGCCGGCAAAGGTGAACGCTCCTATTATTCCAATCATCTGGAAACCTAATCCCGAATACTTAACATAAGCATTAAGCGGTCGCTTCTCTTCGTTCTGCTTGTCTTTGTTCGGTTGCATCAAATGAGTTTTTTAACATGGATTTGGTTTGTGTAATGCCAGTTTGACATTTACCTATCAAATTTGCACCGCTTTCTACAACTAGTTTGTTAGAAAAAACATCGCCCTTAAGTTCGGCAGTAGCCTTTAAAAACAAAAGCTCGCTAGTGGTTACATCGCCAGAAACTTTACCTGAGAGTTCAGCACTTTCCGAAAAAATATTGCCTACCACTTCTCCGGTTGCGCTAATGACTACCTTTGCCTTAGATTTTACGTTTCCGATAATTTTACCATCAATTCTAATGTCACTTTTCGTGTTTAAATCTCCACTTATTTCGGTGCCAAGGCCTATAATATTTATAGATCCTGCTTTTTGTTCTCCGCTAATTTTCTCTAATTTCTTGTTACCAAACATCGGTTTTATTTTAAAATGTCATATAATTTTTAGGATTAACAGCTGTGCCATTAAACCATAATTCAAAATGCAGATGGGTGCCTGTGGTTAGTTCGCCACTATTCCCAACAACAGCAATCACCTCTCCTGCCCTAACGAAACTACCAACTTTTTTCAGCAATACAGAACAATGCTTATAAATCGACATTAAATTATTTCTGTGTTGAACCGCAACCACGTATCCTGTTTCTGATGTAAAATTCGCAAAAACTATCGTTCCGTCAAGAGTTGCTTTTACGTTTTCGTTTTTTCCGCTGGTAATGTCTATTCCGTAATGCTGAATTTTTGGATCAAACTCATCCGTAGTAATTCCACGTAAGGGTGTAAAAAAAGAGTAAGATGCGATTCCCGATTCCTCCTCATTATTATCACCTGCGTTTAAATCAAATTTCCCCTGAGACTCAATCAACTTCCTAAGCTCTCGTTCTTCCTTGGATATTTTCTGATTTAGCTTTATGCTGTCTGTTGCCCTGCTTACATCTTTATCTCGCTTCTTCTGGCTTGTAGTCGTAACTTTACCTTCAATCACATTTTTCAGGTTCCTTAGATATATCTTGTTCGCATTGGCTTGTTGTTCTAAAGAGTCAACCCTGCTGTACGCATCGATAATATCTTTTTTTGAGCTTGCATCGGTAACGCCAGATACATACTCCCTCAATGGGGTAAACTTAATGGTAACAATTGTTAATGCAATTAGTAAAATCGCAAATGTTGCACCTCCAATAATTAGGTACCAAAGAGATGCGTTGAACGATGCTTTTTCTTCAAAAGTTTCATCGTTCAAAATTACTAACTTGTATCGTTCTTTAAGTTTATCTATGAGTTTTTTTCTTTTACCCATCAATCTCTACATTATCTTTGCTTAATTAATATCTTTATTCCATCAAAGTTGGCAATATAAAATAAATTTGTCCGTATTAATTCCGAACATCAAAATTAAAGCATTGAAAATACTCACCAAATACATCTATATATTATTTATTGCAACCATATTTATCTTTAGCTGGGGTTGCAAAGCAAAGAAAGACAAGCCAAAGGTTAAATTCATGAAAAATTTAACGGCGCATTATAACATTTATTTCAATGCAAAAGAATCATTGCAAGAAAGTAAAATCACTGTTAGAAACGCACATGAAGATGACTTTAGCCAATTGTTAGAGATTTTTCCGCTTGCAAGCCCCGAAACGGCTGCCAATGAGAAAGAAAACTTAGACCGAGTGATTGAAAGAGCAAACATAATAGCAATTGAAAAATATGAGAGCAATTGGTTAGATGATTCTTACCTGCTTTTGGCTGATGCGGAATACATTAAAGGCGATTATTACAATGCGATAGAGTATTACAGTTATGTTGGCCAAACGTTTCAAAAGGAAAAGAAAAACAAATTAAAAGCATATTTAGGGCAGGTAAAAAGTGATTTTGCGCTTGGGCTAAACAAAGAAGCTGATTCGGTTTTAGCTATGGCTGTGGCTTTAAACTACAAATATCAAAAAGATGAAGTTGCTGCGGCACAGGCTAAATTGGCACTTATAAAAAACGACGTGGAAGGTGCAATAAAACACTTGGAAAATGCTGTTTCATATTCAAAAGATGCCTATTTAAAAACTAGGTGGCGTTATATATTGGCTCAATTACAAGAGATAGATGGCGATACCAAAAGTGCAATGGCCAACTACGATAAAATTGCCAAAAGTAACGCGTCATTTGAAATGGCTTTTAACGCCAACTTATCAAAAATTAGAATCAGTGAAAATGCCGAAGGGAAAGCCTTTGATAAAATTGCAACCCTCAAAAAACTGTTGAAAGAAGATAAAAACCGTCAGTTAAAGGATCAAATTTATTTTCAGATTGCACAGGCTTATCAAGAGCAACAGGACTATACAGCCGCTTCACAATATTACACAACTGCCGCACATACTATCCCGGGAACGGCAAAGCAAAAAGGACTTACTTACCTAAAACTGGCAGAACTTAATTTTGAAATCTTAAAAGATTACACAAAAGCACAGCTATATTACGATAGCACTTTACAGTTTTTACCCAAACAATACCCAAACTACACCAACATCGCCATTAAGGCTAACAACCTTAAATACCTGACAGATAGGCTAACTATTATTGAGACGCAAAAAAATAGGCTTTACTTAGCTACGCTGAGTGATGAACAAATAGATTCACAAGTAGATTCACTATTTTCTGAAAACGAGAAACAAAACGTAAAACCGGACAATGAAAACACTTCTGCGCAACTAGTGAGTATTAACGACTTTTCTTCGGCAAACAAAACAGCCGGAACTTTTTATTTTTACAACGATGCCGCCATTGGAAAAGGCTACAGTGAATTCAAACGTAGGTGGGGAAATCGAAAACTTACGGATAATTGGCGCATCAGCTCAGAAAACATGACTTCCGTAGCTGGTAATGGACTAAATCCGGACGGGGCTAACTCAAACAATTTAGTCAATGAATTTGAAAGCAGAGACTCTATAAAAGCAAAATTGGTAAGAACTATCCCCTATAGTTTGGAGGCGAAACAAACTGCAAATGAAAAAATATCCACTGCGCTTTACGAAATCGCTCTTTTTTATAAAGATGTATTAAAGGATGAAAATGAATCGGTTGAAGCGTTTCAGGCAATTATTCAAAACTTTCCGAATGACAAAAATCTTGCGAATATTTATTACCAGTTATACAGGCTATCCGCAGAAAGCAACCCTGCGCAATCTGCTAAGTTTAAACAGACCATTCTGAGCAAATTCCCGAACAGTGTTTATGCAAAAGCCATATCAGAACCTAATTTTGGTAAAGAAAGAGAATTTAGGTTAAATGTATTGAAGTCTGAGTACGCATCGGTTTACGAGCTTTATACAGAAAAAAAATATAATGAGGTGCTATCTAAATTAAACACGCTAAAACCCAGATACACTGGTTTTGAAGAACTTGAACCAACATTTGCTTACCTGGAATCGTTAACAATTGGACATACGCAAAAAACACCTGTCTTTTTGGCAAGTTTAAATCAAATTGTTAAAAACTATCCAGACAATGAAAATGTAACGCCTATTGTTAAGCAACAAATTGAGTTTATAGGGAAAAACAGACCTGTCTTTGATCAACGCCCTACCGCATTATTATCGCATGATGACAATGAATATCAATATAATCAACCGCAACTTGTTTTTACACCAGCTGTAACTGAAACCGCTGTTGCACCCGAGCCCGAAAAGGAGACATCTGTTGCGCCGAAACCTACCGTAAAAGTTGAACCAAAACCTATTGTAGTCAACAAACCTGAACCTATAAAAGAAGCAGAAGTAATAAAGCCAGAAGTAACTATTGCTGAAAAAGAGGTTATTGTTGAGGAGCCAATTGTAGAGCCACAACCCGAACTAGTTGCAACGCCCGAAATAACCCCATCGGCAGAAATCGCAAAAACACCCGAAGTAACCGCACCAGTAGTTATAGAAAAAACGCCTGAACCTATAGCGGAAAAACCTAGAGGACTAACTTTTAGCACCAATGAAAGGCAACGCCATTTAATTGTAATTGATATTGAAGACCCTAAACAAAACATTGCACAACCTTTTTCTAGACTTTCCCGATATTTTTACTCTAAATTTGACCCTTCGGAAGTTAAGTTAGTCATTCGTGTGGTTGGTGGAACAGATAAGTTTGTAATTATCAGTGGTAATTTTTACACAAAAGAGCAGGTAGATATAGTTGCAGAAGAATTAAGTGAAAAATTACCAGAGATTATGGAGGGACAAACCACACAATACAAGCAATTTGTGATTACTGAAGAAAACTTAGCGCTTTTGAACGATAAAAAATCAATAGAACTTTATTTAAAATCTATTACTACCAACAAATAATGCAAAAAAAAACTCCTTTAACTCAAGCAGAGATCAGCAAATACAATGGTATTTTTTGGAAAACCGTTGTGGGATTTATTGCCTTTATTGCATTAATATTTATCGCTACTGGCTTTGGACTTTTTGGTGAATTACCTTCTTTTAGAGATCTGGAAAATCCAAAAAGCAATCAAGCATCAATTATTTACACTTCTGATAAGACCGAGCTCGGTAATTATTTTGTGCAAAATCGTTCAAACGTAACCTATTCAGAACTTTCGCCAAACGTGATCAATGCTTTAATCTCTACAGAAGATGAACGATTTAAAGATCATTCTGGAATAGATTTTAAGAGAACTTTCACTATCTTTTTTTACAATCTGGTGGGTAAAAAACAGGGTGGCAGTACAATTACACAACAATTGGCGCTAAACCTATTTTCTGATGAAGGAAGAGCTAGATCCTTTGTAAAAAGAATTCCGCAGAAACTGCGTGAACTAATTGTAGCTATTAAGCTAGAGCGCAACTACACCAAGGAAGAAATCATTACCATGTACTTAAACACGGTTGATTTTGGCAATAATTCTTTTGGGATAAAGGCCGCTTCTCGCACTTATTTTAATACCACACCTGCAAAATTAAGTGCGCCACAAGCGGCCACTTTAGTGGGGATCTTAAAAGGAGTTACGCTTTACTCGCCTACCCGAAACCCAGACAGAGCTTTAGGTAGGAGAAATCTTATTTTAAGTAAAATGCGTGATGCCAATTACATTACTGAGGATGTATATCAATCTGCAAAAGAAAAAGGGCTAGAATTGAATTTTAGACCAACCAACCACACCGAAGGTTTGGCAACCTATTTCAGAGCAATCTTAAAACAGGATATTCAAAAAACTTTTGAAACGCTTTCCATTACAAAAGCTGATGGCAGTCCGTATGATTTAGATAGGGATGGTTTAAAAATTTATACTACCATTGACTCAAAAATGCAACGTTATGCAGAAGAGGCACAGCGTGAATATATGAAAGATTTGCAGGCCCAGTTTAACAGTCATTGGAAAGGCAGGAATGCTTTTAAAGGAAACGAAAGCCTAATTGTGCAAGGCATGAGAAGATCTGACCGTTATGCTGTATTGAAAGACGAGGGAAAATCGGAAGAAGAAATCAAAGAAAATTTCAACAAGCCTACAAAAATGGAGATTTTTAGCTGGCGAGGAAATATAGACACCACTATGACTCCAATAGATTCTATAAAATATTACAAAATGTTTTTGAGGAACTCTATGATGGCCATGGACCCTGAGAATGGAGAAGTAAAAGCTTGGGTAGGCGGAATAGATTTTGAACATTTTAAATACGACCAAGTGAAAATGGGGACCCGCCAAGTTGGTTCTACTGCAAAACCCTTTACTTACGCAGTAGGGATTGATAATGGCTACTCACCTTGTTACGAAGTGAACAACGTCCCCTATACGGTTACAGGATACGGAGAGCCTTGGACACCTAGAGGTTACGGATCTATCCCCGGATATTTAACTTTGAGGACAGCACTGGCCAAATCACAGAACTTTATTACCGCTTGGGTAATGCAACAAGTAGGTCCAACTGCGGTAGCAACATTAATAAAAAGAATGGGAATCACTTCTGATGTACCACCCTACCCTTCAATTGCCTTGGGCTCTTTTGAAGCTTCTGTATACGATATGGTTGGCGCTTATAGTGCTTTTGTAAACCATGGCGTTTGGACAGAACCTTTATACCTTACCCGAATTGAAGACAAAAACGGAAATATTTTATACGAACGTAAACCCAAAGTTGTACAGGCTTTAAATGAGCAAACTGCTTACGTAATGACTTATATGCTAAAAGGTGTGGTTGAACAAGGAACTGGCGTTAGGCTACGTTACAAATACGGTTTAACCAACCCTATCGGAGGAAAAACGGGAACAACCAATGATAATTCTGACGGTTGGTTTATGGGGCTTACCCCAAAACTAGTAGCTGGTGTTTGGACCGGTTGTGAAGACAGAGCCATCCATTTTAGAAGCACAAATCTTGGTGAAGGTGCCAATACAGCGCTTCCAGTTTTTGCTTTATTTATGAAAAAAGTTTATGCGGACGAATCTTTAGGCATTAAAAAGAACATCGATTTTGCACCACCAAAAAACGGTGCAACTATTACTTTAGACTGCGACCAATACCAAGATCAGGAAACACAGCAACCAAATGAACCGAGTGTAAATCCAGATGAAAGATTAGGGTTTTAGTAACTGAATACATTTATTAAACCACCCCTAAAGGTGGTTTTCTTATTTTAGCATATGTTTGATTATAAATCGGCCTTAAAAAACGTTCCACATAAACCTGGTGTGTACCAGTATTACAATGCCGATGGCGAACTGATTTATATTGGTAAAGCGAAAGATCTACGTAACAGGGTTGCATCTTACTTCAACAATGATAATTATAAGGTAAATGCGAAAACAAAAGTTTTAGTCAGTAAAATCCGTAGTTTAACCTTTACCATTGTTGATACAGAAATTGATGCTTGGTTGCTGGAAAACAGTTTGATCAAAAAACACCAGCCAAGGTACAATGTAATGTTGAAGGATGACAAAACTTATCCTTGGATTGTAATTAAGAACGAACCTTTTCCACGCATTTTTGCAACTCGCAGACTGATAAAAGATGGCAGTAAATACTTTGGACCCTACCCTTCGGTAAGTATGATGCACCATATTTTAGATTTGATTAAAGACACTTATCCTTTAAGAACCTGCAACCTAGCGCTAACGCAGCCAAATATTAAAGCAGGAAAGTTTAAAGTATGTTTAGAATACCAAATTGGGAACTGCAAGGGGCCTTGCGAAGCTTACCAAACTGAAGAAAACTACAATCGATATATCGAAGAAATTAAGGATATCTTAAGTGGTAAAATCAGTAATGTTTTAAGGGATTTGAGAAACCAGATCGCTGAAGAAGCAAGTCATCTTAATTTTGAAGAAGCGCACCGTTTGCAATCCAAATATGATTTATTGGAGCGCTATCAAAGCAAATCGACCATTGTAAATTCTTCTATTACCGAAATTGACGTTTTCAGTATCGCCTCTGATGATAAAATCAGCTTTGTAAACTACCTAAAAGTGATGCATGGCACCATCATCCAAACGCAAACCATCGAAATCAAAAAGAAGCTAGACGAGTCTAACGAAGAATTATTATCGATAGCGATTTCAGAGTTCCGTTCAAAATTTGAGAGTACTTCTAAGGAAATTATTGTTCCGTTCGAGATGGAGTTGGAGGATGAAAACGTAAAGTTTACCGTTCCTAAACAGGGCGAAAAGAAGAAACTTTTAGACCTTTCACTAAAAAATGTGCTCTTCTTTAAAAAAGATAAACTTGAACAGTACGAAAAGCTTAATCCCGAATTAAGAACAGAACGTTTGCTGATGCAGATGCAAAAAGACTTGCGTTTAAGTGAGTTACCTAGACATATTGAATGTTTTGACAACTCTAACTTCCAGGGCGATTATCCTGTTTCTGCAATTGTTGTGTTTAGAGATGCCAAGCCATCTAAAAAAGATT
>DASSWV010000558.1:0-5373 GCA_035704545.1 Pelobium sp. | reverse complement strand
AATAATCTGGACTTTATATTCTAACAGTGTCGCCGTCGCTTAAGCCCTCTAAACCAACCACAACAACCTTATCTCCGGCTTTAATACCAGATAAAATCTCGGCTTGTCCATTATATATGCTTCCTATTTTCACATCTACTTTCTTAGCTTTACCACCTTCCTCAATCATCAGGTAATCACCAGTTTCAGATTTTTGCAATGCTTTGATAGGTACAGTTGTCGCCTTTGGATTGGTGTAATTGACAATCTTTAAAATAGAGATCATATTGGGTCTAAAGCTTTTTTTGCTGGGCAGCTTCACTTCTACATTAAAGCTTCTGCTCATGGGGTCAATTGTTTTTGAGGCAAAAGATATTTTTGTTTTAATCGTATCGGTTGCGTCGGGCAAGATCACTAACACCTCATCACCTTGGTTAATTTTAGCCGAGTAAGCTTCAGAAACCTGGGCTTTAGCTTTTAAATTAGTGGCATTAACCACCCTAATTCCTGGAACACCTGGTTGCACCGCTTGACCAACTTTGTAATCCATTTGATCCACCGTACCAGAAATTGGCGATTTAATTTTATACATATCTGCCTGTTGTTTTAAAACGGACATCTGCTTTTCTAAACCTTCCTTTTGTGATTTTGCGTTTAAGAACTGTACTTCTGTGCCTATTTTTTGATCCCAAAGATTTTTCTGGCGATTATAAAGATTAGTAGCTAAGTCTAACGAAGTTTGCAATTGCGCAATATTTTGGCGAAGAACCGCATCATCAATCTGGGCCAAAACTTGTCCTTTGGAAACGTTTTGACCAATATTTGCATAAACCTTAGTAATTACGCCTTGGGCCTGTGGGTTTACCTGTACGTTTTGTTCCGCATCTACCTTGCCTTGTATTTCGATATAGTTTTTGAAAATGCCAGATTCAACGGTATAAATCTCCACGTCTTTAACTACCGCTTCTTTTTTAGCCCCAATTTCTGCTTCTAATTCTGTGATTTTTTCATTGATAGCCGCTTGCTCTTTCTTTAATTTCTCAAGCTGAGCTTTTTTATCATTCGGGTTGCTTCCGCAAGCTGCCAGAAACAAAACCAGCGATGCTAATAATACTTTTTTCATTGTTTTATTTATTATAAAATTGATTCTCTATTTAATTAATCCTGTAGCTTTTTCTGTATCTACTTTGCTTACCAAAGCATTATACAATGCGTTGATGTAGTTGTTTTCTGCCTCTTTTAATGATGTTTGGGCCTGCGTGACCTCTATGGAAGAACCAACGCCTTGCTCGTATTTAATTTTAGTTACCCGCAAAACCTCATTAGCTAAATCTAAGTTGCGTTGCTGGCTTTCTAAAGAGTTTACACTATTTGTATAGTTGGTGATGCTGTTCTCGATATCTAGATTGATGGCGTTTTTCGCCTGGAATAAATCATTCTGTGATTTTTGAACTGCAAAAGTGGCCTGTTTTACTTTTTGATAGCGCTGCCCCCCACTAAAAATCGGCACATTAAGCTGTAGTCCCACAACCACTGTAGGAAAACTTTGATCGTACAGATCTTTAAAATTATTGTTTTGGTATTGGTAGGAACCATTTCCAAAAGCCGATAAGCTTGGGAGATACTGGGATTTATATCTTTTTAAATCAAGCTGATTTAATTTAATAGCTGTTTGTGCTAAAGAATACTCAATCCTGTTCTGATAAGCCGTAGTATCTTTTATAAAAGCTGTTTTTTCTAGTTGAACATCCTCAATTTTTCCTGTTAAAGTTAAACGATCTGTAACCGGCATACCCATCTGAAATTTCAACATCGTGATACCCACACCCAAAGAACGCTGAATATTCTGTTTTTCGGTAAGCAGGTTGTTGTAAATTACCCTAAGTCTATCTGCATCAATTTTTTCTGCAAAACCGTTGTCAAAAAGTGCTTGGGTTTGATTTAACTGTGTTTTTAACTGATCAATGTTTGCGTTTAATAAGTCTAACTGCTTGTTATTTACCAAAACCATGTAATATGCTTTGGTAACCGCAACATTGGTTTCTATTTTAGTTCGGTTTAAAGCTTTTTCTGAGAGTTCTTTATACGTTTTTGAAGCCTGTAAACCCACTAAATAGCTTCCATCGAAGATCAGCTGGTTAACCGACACCCCTAAGCTTGAGTTGTATTTAACCCCAAATTTTACAGGAATAAATGTGCCTGGCTCATCAAAAAATTCACCGGGAAGTAAAGATGTAGGCACTTTTAAAAAGTCTCTAAAATCTGCTGCTCCATTAATCTGGGGTAAGCCTATTCCAATCGTCTCTTTAACTTTAGCGTCTGCAATTTTTTGATCGATTGCTGCATTAAGTATGGAGGTTTGATGCTCATTAGCATAAACTATACATTGCTCTAAGTTAAAATCGTAGGTCTTGGGCGTTTCTGTTTGTGCCCACAAACTGCTAATTGTTAAACTCAAAACAGCTGTAATTAACATTGTTTTTGTTTTCATTATATGGTTTGATTGTTTCTGTTTGTATAATTATTAATTAATATATGTCCGCTTAATGTGCATATTCCGAATAAAAAATGAAGGGTTGTCTCCTGTATCACTTGGTACAAACTGTATTTTCCGCTCCGTACCAAATCCGATTGAAAAATCCAGTTCACTTGTGCCACACGTGAGGTGGCGAGTATATCAATATTAATATCTTCTCTAAATACATTTTCTCTTATTCCTCTTTCTAACCCAGCTTTTACTGAATTATAAATTCTTGTTTCATGAAAGCTCATCATTAACCGGTAAGCCTCGCTATGGTATTTCTCTAAATCATAAAAAACAACTGGATTTATGGATGACAGCATCTCCTTCATAAAATCCATCAATAAAAAAAATTCTTCTATGGCGTCATCCGCCTTTATGGTGCATTCTTTCATACAACACTCATCCCTACTCAGCATACCCGAGATCATATTTAATACCAGCTCGTTTTTATCCTTAAAGTTTGCATAAATGGTTTTTTTACTGATTCCTAAGTGTTTAGCAATGTCATCCATGGTCACACTTCTCATCCCAAACTTCATAAAAAGCTTTTCCGCTTCCGTTAAAATATAATTATCTACTTTATCCATATCACTTTTTCTATTTCGGAAGCAAAACTATGGAAACTTTTTTCATTCCCAAAGTTTCCGTATTAAAATATTTCTCCCCTAAGACGGCAGTCACTTAACTTTCGTTACAAAACCGGCTAACAAAGTTCACAAAGTCACTCATTTTTGTATTTTTGCACATAAAAACATATAATGAACATTTCGACTTTAAATGCTATTTCTCCTATAGACGGACGCTACCATCAACAGACTGCAGATTTAGGTTCTTATTTTTCTGAAGCCGCTTTAATTAAATACAGAATTTTTGTTGAGGTAGAGTATTTTATCTCGCTTTGCGAATTGCCTTTGCCGGCTTTAAAAGGTTTGGCACAATATAATTTTGATGCGATAAGATTAGCGATAAATGAACTTAGCGATGAGGACATATTAGCTGTAAAAGAAATAGAAAAAACTACAAATCATGATGTTAAAGCTGTAGAGTATTTTATCAAAAGAAAATTTGATGAGCTCGGCCTATCAGAATATAAAGAATACATTCATTTCGGACTGACTTCTCAGGATATTAACAATACTGCCATTCCTTACTCTTTTAAAGCAGGAATGATGGTTATTTATTATCCACAGCTACAAGAACTATTAAATGTTTTAAACGAGCTTGCCAAAGAATGGAAACATATTTCAATGCTTGCGCACACTCATGGGCAGCCAGCCTCTCCTACCCGTTTAGGAAAAGAAATTATGGTTTTTGTGGAACGATTAGAGAACCAAATTGAACTTTTAAAAGCTATCCCTTATGGCGCAAAATTTGGTGGCGCAACCGGAAACTTTAATGCACACCATATAGCGTTTCCTTTGATTAACTGGAAAACATTTGGGAACAACTTTGTAGAAAAAAGTTTAAAACTTAAACGTTTACAAAATACTACGCAAATTGAGCATTATGATTATATGGCCGCACAGTTTGATGGGTTAAAACGAATTAACAATATCATATTAGACTTAAATCGCGATTTCTGGACCTACATTTCCATGAATTACTTTAAGCAAAAAATTAAAGAAGGTGAGGTAGGTTCATCTGCCATGCCACACAAAGTAAACCCGATTGATTTTGAAAACTCTGAAGGAAATATAGGCATCGCAAATGCCCTTTTCGAGCATTTAGCCGCAAAACTACCAGTAAGCAGATTGCAACGAGATTTAACCGATTCTACCGTGTTGAGAAATATTGGAGTGCCAATTGCACATACAATCATCGCCTTAAAATCAACAATCAAAGGATTAAACAAGCTATTACTTAATCAAAAAGAAATTCAGGCCGATTTAGAAAACAATTGGGCAGTAGTTGCCGAGGCAATTCAAACAGTTTTGAGGAGGGAAAATTATCCAAACCCATACGAAGCCTTGAAAGATTTGACGCGTACAAACACCCAGATAAACGCTGAAGTAATGAGTGATTTTATTGCGACATTAGACGTAAGCGAGAGCGTAAAAACGGAGTTAAGAGCTATTTCGCCCTCAAATTACACTGGAATTTAAAAAGTCATCAAGAGGTAAAAACAAGGTAGCTTTTACTGTTTTACCGTAATGATGGTTACTTTTACAAAAAAAGAAAGAAAATGAAAATCACAGTATATACAGAATCGACACCGAACCCAGCAACAATGAAGTTTATTGTGAATAAGCTTTTGATTAATGGCAGTGTGGATTTCCCAACAAAAGAAAGTGCAGAACACTCTAAATTTGCCACAGAGCTTTACAAGTTCAACTTTGTAAACGGGGTGTTTTTTGCCAGTAATTTTGTAACCGTTACAAAAACAGAGGATGCAAATTGGGCAGATATTGAGCCATTGTTGAAAGAATTTGTTAAAGGCGCAATTGAGTCTGAATATGCAGTTCAAGAAAATGCACAAGAAGAGGATTTAGATTTCCAAGGAACTGAAACGGAGATAAAAATTCAGCAGATTTTGAATGATTATGTAAGACCCGCAGTAGAACAAGACGGTGGAGCGATAAGTTATAGATCTTTTGAAGACGGAGTTGTAACAGTTGAATTAAGAGGGTCTTGTAGTGGTTGCCCTTCATCAACCATAACTTTAAAATCTGGGATACAAAGCTTGCTACAAAGAATGGTGCCAGAAGTTAAAGAAGTAGTTTCGGAAGCACTTTAATAAAAGTAACTCATCAACTTAATTTTAGTAAATCAAAATCTCTGAATGGGTAATTAAACCTTATCCAATTAGAGATTTTTTTTTTGAGCGGCCTTTTTTACAAGAAAATTTGGGCTTGATCTTTAAAAAAAAGATC
>DASSWV010000520.1:0-2046 GCA_035704545.1 Pelobium sp. | reverse complement strand
CTAAAGCTACAATCTGAATGCTTTGTTTCTGAGAGTAAATCTAAAGTCGGTGCAAAAACAATGTTATACTCTAGTCCTTTACTTTTGTGGATAGTAACAATTTTTACTGCGTCTTCATCATTTTCAATTCGTTGCTCAAATTCATCACCTTCGGTCTGCATCCCTTCCATGCCACGTTTTAGCCAGCTTATCAGCTCCAGACTATTTAAGTTTTTACGGCTTTGGGTTTTGTGCAATAACTCAATCAACTGGTGTAAGTTGGTGATAATTCTTTCACCATCGCTATTTGAAGTGTTCAGCAGGCGGTTTTCTACCCCAAAATCGTTGATCCACTTTTTTAACGCTGTATAAATACCGTCTCGCTCCCACAGTATTTTGTAATTTCTAAACAGTTCTACAATCAGTTCATCGTTTAACGCTAAAATATTATCATCCTTAAAACCCGTAAAAGGGGAGAGGAGCGCTTTGTTGATGTTCGCCCGATTGATATCTGCAATAGCTTGCAGCATATATAACAAGTATTTTGCTTCCGCGGATTGCAACACCTTGCCATCATCAATGGTAATTGCCGGAACACCATATTTTGTAAGTTGCTTTTTTATTTCTTTTCCGGCTGCATGTCCTCGAATTAAAATCCCAATGTCTTTGGGTTTTACCATTCTTAAACCGTTTTCATCTTTAATCTGATAATTTTCTTTAGGGTTGAGTAGGGCAATAACTTGAGCGGTTAAGTTCTCATAAATCACTTCATTTTTTGCGCATTCGATGATTTCTATCGGCACACAAGGTTTTCCGTTGTAATATAAACTCCCTTTACTGTTGCTATTGGGAGATTCTACTTCAATATAATTGATGCGTTGCGCTTCCGGTGAATCCAAAAAATGGAAAGTATCAAAATCTTCTTCTGGTTTAAAGAACAGGTTCATCGCCTCAATCAGTCTTTCGGCTGATCTATAATTTTGATTCATTCCGTAACGTTCGCTAACCGTGTTTTTCGCCTCGAAATAGGTGTAGATATCTGCTTTTCGCCAAGCATAAATAGATTGTTTAGGATCGCCAATGTAAAACAGGATGGTGTTTTCACTAAAAGCTTTCTGAAAAATCTGATACTGCAAGCGGTCTGTATCTTGAAACTCATCTACAAAAACAGCTTTATATTTATTTTGTAAGCAAGCGACTAAATTTTCGCTCGAACGCTTGAGTAATGCGTGGTTCAGCTTTGAAATTAAATCATCAAAACTTATTTGATTGTAGCGGCTTTTAAAATAAATTACACCCTCAGATATTTGTTGAATGCCATTACAGTTGATTTTTTTAATCACACTGTTTACTAAATCTCCTTTTTCTGATGCTAAATTATCCAATTCTGAAAGGTAATGGAGTAACTCTGGAAACAGCTTTTCTACATATTTTTTGTCTCTGTTAGCATCTACTGCGTTAATAAAATTTTCTGCATCGTCAATAAATGGCAATAAATTATTACTGGCAAATTTATTACTCTCGCACTGCGAAGTAATTTGTTCTCGATTGTTGTTTACAAAAGCTAAGAGCTCCTCATATTTAGCATCTATTTTTGTTTGAACAAGTTGAATGTCCGCTGCGAATTTCATGTAATCATCATCGCAAATCAGGTAATCGGTTCCTTCTTCATACAGAAAATACCGATTCCCTGAAAGATGGTTGCTTACCGTTTTTTTGATGCTTTCTTTGTTGAAACCATGAGCTACAATAATCTTTAAAATTTGTGTGGGGATGGTGGTTATAAACTTCCGCCAGAATTTATTGGTTTCATCTTCTAAAATTGTAGCGAGATCTTGCATCAACTCCATCCCAAAAAGCTGGTCGGTTTCAAAAGCAAACTCATTTAGCGTTTGCTGGCAAAAACTATGTATGGTAAGTACGGATGTTTCATCTAAAAACAAAACAGCTTCCCGTAATAGTTTTTCAACTTCATCCGGGCTTTTATCATTAACATTTTGCACCAATTTGGTAATAGTGCTGTCTTTTATTGTTTCACCTTGCGCAACTTTATAAGCAGAACGAACA
>DASSWV010000513.1:0-6001 GCA_035704545.1 Pelobium sp. | reverse complement strand
ATGAGCATCCGTTTGCAAGTGCAGGCAAAACGCCCAGGTTTAGATATGACGCTAAACCCCGTGGATATGATCTTTAATTACGATGGCACTTACGAGAACGAAACACCAGAAGCTTACGAAACCTTATTGCTAGACGCAATGAAGGGCGACCAAACTTTGTTTATGCGTGGTGACCAAGTTGAAACGGCTTGGGATTTGATTATGCCAGTGTTAGAGAGCTGGGAGTCTAAAAAAAGCATCAGTTTTCCTAATTACTCGGCAGATAGCTGGGGACCCGAAACTGCCGAAGCTTTAATTGCAAAAGATGGTTTCCATTGGTTTACATTACCTATTAAAAAAGGAGAAAAAAAAGAGAAAAAATGAGTTTAAACGTTTTCAAAGAAAGTAACGAAGCAATTGAGGCATTGGCCGCACTTTTCATAAAGGATGCAAAATTGGCCATTGCTAAAAACGATAGATTTTCGGTAGCGCTATCAGGCGGAAGTTCCCCAAAAAAACTTTATGAGTTACTAGCTTCAAAATACAGCAACGATCTTGACTGGAAAAAAGTTTATTTCTTTTTCGGCGATGAACGATATGTAGCGCAAGACCACCCAGATAGCAACTATTTAATGGCAAAAACTGCCATGTTAGATGGTTTACAGATAGCTGATGCACAGGTTTTTAAAGTAGACACTACTTTAGATCCGGCTAGCGCAGCATTAGCTTATCAGCGTTGGATATGTGGTTTTTTTGATGATGCACCTGTTTTCGATTTAATCCTTTTAGGTTTAGGTGATGATGCACATACCGCATCTATTTTTCCGGGCACTGATTTAGTTTGGATTGATGAAGAGTTGGTAAAAGAAGTTTATTTGGCAGATAAGGAAGTTTACAGAATCAGTTTTACCGCACCTTTGATTAACGATGCAAAGCAAATTGCATTTTTAACTTTTGGAGCTAATAAAGCGGATGCCATTCAATCAGTTTTAGAAGGCGAAAGGGATGTTGCTAAATATCCCGCACAATTGATTAAGCCAACAAACGGCAAATTAGATTGGTTTGTGGATGAAGCTGCAGTTAGCAAATTAACGCAACGCTAAATCTAAAATTTTCAACCTACAAAAAAGCTCCATTGAAAAATGAAGCTTTTTTTTTGCCTTGAAGGCATTTTGCTTAATCCAATCAGTATTATTTTGAAATGGCCATTAGGTTTACACTTTAATTATAATGTTCTTTTTATACATATACCAAAGAATAAGGAACCAAAACATTACAAAGGCAAACGCAAAAGCTAGAGAAGCATTATAAGGAGTAAAAAAGGGGGTGAAAGCTGTTTCATAAATATATCCTTTTAAGGTAATTTCCTGATTGTTTGAGGTTATTTTTATGAGGCTGATTGACCTTGCAATAATACCGGACATAAAAAACACCGTAATTGCATTTACCCCGTAAACTACAAAAGGTTTGGTGAATTTTGTAAATCCCTGTACATCAATAAGCCAGTAACACAACGCTAAAAACATACTTGCTATACCGCCAGTGTACAACACAAAAGAGCTGCTCCACAAAGATTTATTTATCGGAAAAAATAAATCCCAGAACAAACCTAACAATACCGCTAAAAATCCATACACAAATAACCAAATCACTTTGTTTTCTTGTGTTCGTTTTGCAGATTTTAAGATAAATCCCATCAAAACACCAAACAAGCCCGTACTAAATGCTGGCAAAGTACTTAACAGCCCTTCTGGATCCCAGGTTTTGGATACTTTCCAAACATGGGCTTCCCCAAACACCAATTGATCAACATAGGCCGCAAGGTTAGTTCCTTTTTCTAGGTTAGCAGCACCAAAATCAGGAACGGGGATTAACACCATCATTAACCAATAGACTAAAATAAAAGCAATAAACAACCTAAATAATGTAAGCTGATTTACTTTGACAAAAAGAACAGCGCATACAAAGTAAACTACAGCTATTCTTTGTAAAACACCTGGAATTCGCACTTCGGAAAAGTTAAAAAAAGGAAATAGTGCAAGAATTAACCCTAATGTGAAAAGTATTATAGCTCGCTTAGTGATGGATTTCAACAGTCTTCCGTGATTTTCAGAATTTCGTTTTGCTGTGTCCATCGCAAAAACGATAGAAACCCCCACGATAAATAAAAAAAACGGAAAAATTAAATCGGTTGGTGTACAACCATCCCAACTAGCATGGCGAAAAGGCGAATAGATATGTCCCCAATCTCCTGGGTTATTTACCAAAATCATGGCAGCAACAGTTAAACCTCTAAAAAAGTCTAAAGAAAGCAATCGCTGTTTTAAAATTTCTGCGTTTTGCATATATAAGGCGGTTTAAGATTAGCATAAGTTATCAGTTGAAGTTCTGCATTTTCCATGTCAAATGAAAACATAAATTTTCAATTATTTTTCTTGCATTTAATGACCTATTCAACAATAACTGGAAGTACTGTTTAGGCTGATCATCATTTAATAACTTGAGAGTTATACTATTGATTTAGCAAAAATCAATAGAAAGGGGGTTCAGCCTATTTTCAAAAGGATGATTTTTACGAGGCTTTAGCCAAAAACTCATACTAGGCCCCCTGTTCCTTTTTATACATTACGGGTTAAAGCCCGACGCAATTTAAGGTGTCAATCAGTATCTATATTTTTAACAATAATCGAACTCTGGTTAATCATAAAATAACCTAAGTTTTCGTTAACAGTATTTGAATAGTATAATTTAACAAATCACAATTTTACTTTTTACCAAAAAATTACACAGATACAGAAAATAAGAGTATATAATGTGATTTTATGTACTATTTTTATCAAAAATCAGATTTGAAAGTCTTTTTTAAATAAAATCATATGAAAATATTCAGAAAACAAATTAAATCTTAGTTTTTTTAGACAAAAAAACATATTAAAGTATAGCTGTATGAATTTTCTCAAAAAACAAAACATAATATCTAGATGAAACAAGAACATTCTTTGAGGAATGCAATTTTTAAGTTTTTTAAATTGATTAATCTCGAGAAAAACGAGATTAGAAATATTTATATCTATGCTTTTTTAAATGGGATAATTCTGCTATCACTACCATTAGGTATACAGGCGGTGATCAATCTTATGTTTGGGGCAACAGTGAGCACCTCATTAGTTGTATTGATTTGCTTAGTAATTTTTGGTGTTTTAATGAATGGTGTTTTCCAAATAAAGCAAATGCGAGAGATTGAACGGCTACAGCAACGGGTTTTTACCCGCTTAACCTTCAGTTATGCATACCGGATCCCAAAAATCACTTTAAGCAGTGTTGACAAGTACTATCTTCCTGAGCTGGTAAACCGGTTCTTTGATACTGCAAGCTTACAAAAAGGCCTATCTAAAATTCTTTTAGACTTGCCAACGGCCACAATGCAGGTGTTTTTCGGTTTAATTCTTTTGGGTTTTTATCACCCGGTGTTTATCCTTTTTGGTGTTTTTCTATTGGTGTTGGGTTTGTTTATTTTCTACGGAACCAGTTCAAAAGGATTCAATAGTAGCATTCAAGAGTCTGATTATAAATATAGCGTAGCAAGTTGGTTAGAGGAATTGAGCCGGAGCGTTAAAACATTTAAGAGGAGCCAACAAACAGATTTCCACTTGAAACGAACAGATGAATTGGTTGCTGGCTACTTAGATTCTCGTCAACAGCACTTTAAGGTGCTGTTGGTACAGTACCGGGTAATTATTGCGTTCAAAGTGATCATAACAGCCTCAATGTTGATTATTGGCGCTTTTCTTTTCCTTAACCAAATCATCAACTTAGGTCAGTTTATTGCTACAGAAATCATCATTATTACCATCCTAAACGCTGTTGAAAAGCTAATTATAAGTTTAGAGGTAGTTTACGATGTTTTAACCGCCCTAGAAAAAACAAATAAGGTGCTTGAGAAACAACAAGATAAAGAGACCGCTCTAATCAATGTAAAAAATTGGGAAAACGGATTGGGAGCGGCTATTTCTATAAAAAATCTCTCCTTCGGTTATAATGAAGATGAGCACATTTTAAAACATATCAATTTAGAAATTAAAGCCGGAGAAAAAGTTTGCATAATGGGGTCAGAGGGTTCTGGGAAGTCTACGGTGTTAAAACTTTTAACCTGTATGTGGCCTTATTTTGAGGGTCAATTCCTTTTCAATAAAAACCCGGTACAAAACGTTTTACCTGCTGTTTTATATAAAGAAATATCTTTTCATCTCAGCGACGATGAATTATTTGGTGGCACCTTGTTGGAAAACATCACTTTGGGAGAGAATGACATCAATTTTAATGAATTGCAGTCCATTTTGGATCTAGTTGGTCTTTCCGAGTTTATAAGTATAAAAAGCGAAGGATTTGAATCAAAGATTGATCCGCAAGGCAAAAAACTCTCTTTTAATGTTGCTCAAAAAATCCTACTAGCCAGATCCATCTTCAAAAAGGGATCATTGCTTCTGTTGGATGAAAGTTGGATGGGAATTGATTTGGAATCAAAGCTAAATGTAATTGATTATTTAACCTCTAAAACAAACAAACAAACATTGGTAGCAATAAGCAACGACGCATTTTTTGCCACAAAATGCGATCATGTGTACATTATGGAAAACGGTAACATTAAAAAGCAACGCTAAATATGTTTTTACAATCAAAAACAAATTACGACAAGCTAATGAGCTTTAAATCTTTTAGTAAAACAATAGTAGATAAACCATCTAACACACTTACTAAATTATTTGTACTGGCTTTTTTAAGTGGAGTTATTGTGCTTTTACTGCCGTGGACACAAAACATCAAATCTACAGGCACTGTCTCCAGCATTAGACCTAATCAAAGACCTCAACAAGTAAACAGCATTATTGCTGGCCGAATAGAAAAATGGTATATCCGAGATGGGCAAAAAGTTGAAAAAGGAGATACCCTACTCAAAATTAGTGAGGTTAAAGAAGAATATTTGGATAATTCTTTACTGGAAAGAACTCGCGACCAACTAAATGCTAAAATTGACGCTATTGAGTTTTACGGACAAAAAGCCGATATGGCAACCCAACAAGAACTTGCTTTAAACGAATCAATGGCCCTTAAGCTTGAGCAAACGCAAAACAAATTAAAACAATATACGCTGCAACTTGAATCTGACAGCATGAACTACGTTGCCGCAAACAATCAGTTTAATATCTCTACCGAGCAATTAAATCGGCAAAAGCAACTATACGCCGCCGGTTTAAAATCACTAACAGAACTAGAGCAGAAACAGCAATACTTGCAAGACGCATTAAACAAAAAAATTAGTGCCGAAAACAAATTTTTGAACGGCAAAAATGAATTATTAAACATCAAATTGGAGTTACTTGCTGTAGAACAGCAGTATTACGAAAAAATTGCAAAAACCGACGGAGAGAGGTTTAGTGCACTTTCACAAGTTTCTACTACAAAAGGAGAAGTTGCAAAGCTTAAAAACCAGTATGCAAACTACAAAAAACGCCAAACATTTTACATTATAACTGCACCCCAGGCGGGCCAGGTCATCCAATCTGTAAAATCAGGAATTGGGGAAACTGTTAAAGAAGGAGAAAATTTGATGCAAATTGTGCCAGAGAAGTATGATGCTGCAGTTGAAATGTTTGTGACCCCGCTAAATATGCCATTGTTGAACTTAGGTCAACGGGTACAAATCCAATTTGACGGTTTTCCGGCAATCATTTTTTCTGGATGGCCAGATGCTTCTTATGGTATTTTTGAGGGGGAAATTATGGCAATAGATAGATCTATTTTACCTAACGGGAATTTTAGAGTTTGGGTAAAACCTGAGGAAGAGAAAGCCTGGCCAGATAATCTCAGATTTGGAACCGGTGCTAAAACCATCACTTTATTAAATGATGTTCCACTATTTTACGAATTATGGCGTCAGATTAACGGATTTCCACCAGAATTTTATACACCAAAAACTGCCACAACAAAAGAGAAAAATGAAAATTAAAATAACCTTCATTTT
>DASSWV010000504.1:0-2656 GCA_035704545.1 Pelobium sp. | reverse complement strand
ACATCTATGTCTTTAGGTCACGAGTACAGTCACAATGCACTTGTGAAATTGGTGAACGCAACGGAAGAAACGGCAAACAATAACAACGTTGACATCAGTGAAAACTTAAATAAAGTAAAAGCACTGGCCGACAAAATCACGAGAGATGAGCAAAGCACAACTCATGCAGATGATATTAAAGAAGCTGCTAAAATCATCAGCAATGCCTTAGCCTCCATTCAACAAACAAAGTTTCCAGATCTAAAATCTGAAGTTAACGACTTAATGACGGATGCAGATGCAATTGACGTTGAAGATTTAACATTAGATCAAAAAGGAACCGTGAAAGGTTTTTTCACTTCCGCAAAGGATGCAATAAAGAAAATGAATTATTAATCTATTAAATGAAAATTATGAAAAACGAAAATAAAGATCTTTATTATCTGCATGACCTATCAGATTATAAAGTAGCAGAGGATTACCCAGATGTTAAAGGATGGATATTACAAGATGCTTCGCACCGAGAAATTGGAAAAGTGGACGGACTTTTAGTGAGCAAAGCTGCCGAACGGGTAGTGTATTTGGATATTGAAGTTAATGCCGATTTAATTAAAGAGGGACACGAAGCGTATGGCGAGTCATCTGATGGTGTTCACGAGTTTTTAAACAAAGATGGAGAAGATCATTTGATTGTCCCTATCGGGCTAGTTGATATTGATGAGGATGCAAAAATTGTTTTCTCAAACAGTGTTGATTACCGTACATTTTCTGCCACCAACAGGTTCAGCAAAGAAAACAATATCACCAGAGATTATGAATTAGGAGTTTACAAAACCTATTTCCCGGAAGAGGATAAATCTATGGCTGATGATTTATATGACAGAAACGGGTTTAAACGACGTTAAATAGTTTTAACAAGATTTAACGGCGAGTTCTTTAATTAGAACTCGCCGTTTTTTTGTAGAAAAATTAGCTTGAGCTCTTCAATAATTGAAAATAATTTTGAAATACAAAATTTATTATTTACAATTGTAGTGTATTATTAAAGTAGTACACTAAAGCTGTATAGTAATGATTGAAATTAATCAACTTAATTTTGCTTATAAAAAACACAAGGTATTGCAAAACTTGAATCTTCGTTTAGAAACAGGCAATATCTATGGGCTCTTGGGCAAAAACGGAGCTGGCAAAAGTAGCCTGCTTTATCAAATCTGCGGATTGCTATTCCCTCAACAAGGAAAAGTTTTAGTAAATCAACACATTCCATCCGAGAGAAAACCGGAATTTTTACAAGAGATTTATTTGCTTCCCGAAGAGTTTGATTTACCAAACGTTGCTATTAAAAGTTTTTTAAACACCAATGCACCGTTTTATCCAAATTTTAGTGAAGAATTGTTCAACAGCTATTTAGCGGAGTTTAACATCCCAATAAACAACAATTTACAAGGGATTAGTTTTGGGCAAAAGAAAAAAGTGATGATCAGTTTTGCCTTGGCTACTCAAACTAAAGTTTTATTAATGGATGAGCCCACCAATGGTTTAGATATTCCCTCTAAAAAACAATTCCGTAAAATTATTGCCGGAGCTTTGCAACCAGACCAGTTAATGATCATCAGTACCCACCAAGTAAAAGATTTAGACAGTTTGATTGACCATATTTTGGTGCTTGAAGATGAACATATCATTTTTGACCAATCCGTGGAAAGCATTACTCAGAAAATTGCTTTTAAACAGGTAATGCAGCTGGATGAAGTAGAACATGTAATTTATAGCGAAGGTGCATTAAGAGGCTACGCTGTAGTTTCCAAAAACACGAATCAAGAGCATTCCCGCTTAGATATGGAAATGTTTTTTAATGCCTTATTATCCGAAAAACAAAAAATGACTTCACTTTTCAAGAATTAAAGTATGGAACTATCTTTAAAAAGACTGGGATTGCTTATGAAAAAGCAATTTATAGAAAATAAAAAACTGTACTTGTTTGGTACCTTGGCTATGATGGGGATTATGAGTTTTATATTCTTCTGGAAAGCCTCTTTAGGAAATGGCCTTACTCAAACTGATCAAGCAATTTTCTTAGGTACTGGGATGATTTCTTTCGGATGTCTATTTAGCCTTACCCTTTTTTCAAGTTTAGATAACGCAAAAGGAAGGTCGCAAGTTTTTATGTTTCCCGCTACCTTTAGCGAAAAGATGCTTTGCGCCATTATATACGGGACTCTTCTTTTCCCAATCGTATATATAGCCACTGTTTACCCATTATTAATACTCGCCAATTATTTTGATAACAATTATATGGGGCATTTTAATGAGGCTTATATTTTTAATCTTAAACATTTACAAATCAAATTATTGAGCGTGTTTTACGTTCTGCAAACAATGGTTTTGCTGTGTTCAGTGTTTTTTAGGCAGTACAAAATCGTAAAATCTATCGTATTAATTTGTTTACTGTTTTTTGGGACAATGCTTTTTTACCCAAAGGTTATCAACCGATTTTTGCCTTTAAACTTTAAAAAAGAAATAAGTGTAGAAATAAGGCATTTCGACAAATTACAGCTACAAAGTAAAAAAACGACAAAAATAAATAAAATGTTAATAGGAAGAAGCGCTTCACCTTTTCAAGAAGTTCGCTATTTTTCTGGTGAACGCTATTTTAGCTTAGATGTGCCTTTTCATC
>DASSWV010000489.1:0-2626 GCA_035704545.1 Pelobium sp. | reverse complement strand
GCTAATTTTATCTTTTAAAACAGGATAACTACTTCCTTAAAACAAAAAAGGTAGCGAAAATATTCGCTACCTGTTCGTTTAAGAAATTCTTTAGGCTTACCTGCTCATCCCAAACTTGGTTTCGTAGGTTTTCATTTTGTTTTCCAGTTCTTTGTTTAATGCTGGCTCACCGTACTGGCCGGTCATCTCCACAAATTGAGAGAGCACAAACAAATTAAGCTGAATGTCTCTGCTTCCTAAGTTTTCCTGCCCTTGAATGATGCTGTAGTGATAATCTAATTCCTGAGTGACTAGTTTTTCTGTTTGTTTCAACAATTTTGTCGCATCAGTTTTCATACCTAATTCATACATTAAATTTACCAACTCGTATTTACTTAATGCAAAATTACTGTCGTAGGTAGTGTAAATAGGCAATACCTTCATACACTCTTTTACTACATTTCTTGCACTATCAGTTTTTCCTTCGAAAATTAAGTTTTTAGCTAGTTCGGTAAATTTATTTGCCGATAGGAAGACCATTTTTTGAGATTCTGGATCTAAATAAGGAGACGATTTGATAGTGCCCCAATCAAACTTTGTCATTAGATTGGTGTACATTTCTTTGGTGTTTACAGTCTCAGTTTCGCCAAGCGGGCTGTCAGACGGGATTTTAGATTTTGTTTTTGGCTCTAATCTTAAAGCAAACCCTTCATTAAACAAATAGTTATCCAAACCTAAAAAATTGCTGCTAGGTACGGTAAACGCAAAGTAGATTGGACGTTCCCACTTATTGTGCACCAACATATCTAAGATAGCCAACTGTCCTTTGGTTAAGTAATTGCCGGGGAATGTCCATTCCATAACCGGAACAATTTTTCCAGCTTCGTTAGCATCAACAGTTTGAGTAGCTAAAACTGTTGTTGGGTCAATAGTTAATTTAAAGTTTTTTGTTGGTAAAAAGTTTTCTGATCTGCCACTTTGATATTCAACCTTAGCCTCTGGATTGTTAGAAGTGACAAATTCAAATACATCTTTAAGCTCCTGTGGACCCTCTAGATTAAAGTCTTGGTAAAACAAAACGTCTCTAGTGCCAGTTTTGTACATATCTGGTGTCATTGTTATCGGCAATGGAGCTGATTCGTTAAATGGCCTTCTCAATTGGTTAATATACCAATCTGTATCAAATAAGCTTAGGTTTACAATTCTAATATCGGGTCTAAAGTTTTCTACTTCCTGCACATACCAAAGTGGGTAAGTATCGTTATCTCCGTATGTAAATAAAATGGCGTTTGGGGCACAGCTGCTTAAATAGTTGCGGGCATAATCTCTGGCTGTTGTTTTTGTTGAACGATCATGATCATCCCACTCTTCACTGGCCATTAAAATCGGGGCGGCCAACAACCCTACAGCAGTGGCCATAATTGCTGCGGTTTTTGGCGTAACCACTCGCCTTAACCACTGGGATATAGCGAAAACGCCTAAACCGATCCAAATCGCGAAAGCATAAAAAGAACCCACATAGGCATAATCACGCTCTCTTGGCTGATTAGGTGTTTGGTTTAGGTAGATAACAATCGCTAATCCTGTAAAGAAAAACAACAATGCTACAATTCCTGCGTCTTTTTGGCTGTATTTAAAATGCCAAAATGCACCCAGTAAACCTAAGATAAGCGGAAGAAAAAACAGTTGATTGTTCGATTTGTTTTTTGTGATGCTGTCTGGTAATTGAGACTGGTCGCCTAAGCGCATTGCATCCAAAAAATTAATGCCGCTTATCCAGTTTCCGCTGGTATAATCTCCCATGGCCTGGTTATCATTTTGGCGACCGGCAAAGTTCCATAAGAAATAACGCATGTACATAAAGCCAATTTGGTAAGTCCCGAAAAAACCAATATTGGTGGCTAAATTTGGACTTTCTTGAGGGCCTAAATCCATCCAATCTCTGTAAACGGCTGGGTGGTTGCCGTCATCACTGTACATTCGAGGGAATAACGTATTCCTGTCATATATGTATGCTTGTTTTTGTCCAGCAATCTCGTACTTCTTCTCTCCCTTTACATAGATGTTGCCGTTTTCCTTAGTTTCAATCGGTTTTGAATCAAAATACTGCCCGTAAAGCAAGGGCCTATCGCCGTATTGTTCTCTGTTTAGGTAACTCAAAAACGAAAAAGCATCCCTGGGGTTGCTGTTGTTTAAAGTTGGGTTTGCTTTTGCTCGGATCACAATCATCGCAAAAGAGCTATAGCCAAAAAGTATGAAAATAAAAGAAAGCATAGCCAAGTTTAATGTTGGCTTGTTCTTTTTTATGGAATATAAAGTAAGCCAAACTGTTGCGCCAATAATCAATAATGAGAAAAAAATCACTCCTGAACCAAAACCTAAACCTAAAGTGTTTACAAAGAAAAGGTCAAAATTGGCACCTATTTTTATCATATATTGGATAATCCCGTACTGTATAAAACCTAGTATCAAAATGCCTACAAACAATGCTACAAGCACACCTTTTGTAGTTGCCACTTTGTTTTTATTGAAATAATAAACCAGTGCCATTGCCGGTATAGCCAATAAGTTTAAAAGGTGGATACCGATTGACAAGCCCATTACGTAAGCAATAAAAATCAACCATTTATCTGCATATGGTTCATCA
>DASSWV010000441.1:0-5424 GCA_035704545.1 Pelobium sp. | reverse complement strand
GATCGTAAGCCATGGCAAAATGCTTGCCGCCTAATGCTTCATAGGGCAAAACCAAGGTCGCTGCAGACCTAAACCCTGCAAAAACATGAGCGTAAACTACAACTTTTGCCTGCCCTTGGTTAACTTTTACGCGGATGCCTTTATTTTTAGCAATTTTACTACCAGTGCCGATATACGATATTTCCCTTGGAACAAGAATTTCTTTGACTGTATTGGCTGTTATGGTAAACGGTTCAGAATACGTACCACATGAAACAACTCCGCTAGAATTATTTTTAGAGGTGATAAATAACGACATAGTCGCAAATTTATCTTCTGACGGTACATGATCAGGGAAACATACCCAAAACTCTAATCCTTCATTAGAAATGTTTTGAGCAAAAGTTTTTTGAAAGGTAACTAAGATGCCTATAAATAAAATTATTAATTTATAAAGAGGCCGCATTGCAAGTTGTATCAAACATCATTAATATAATTACGCAAAGTAATAAATATCAAGATTTTTATCTATGTGTAATTAAAAATATTTTTCCATCTGAACGTAAGAAAAACAAATTTGGAAAGAAGGACGTCATTTATAAAATCATTTTGTCATTCAAAACTCACTCATTCTATCATTCACTAATTCAATCATTATTATGATGCAAAACTTAGAATATGTTGAGGCAAACGAACAGGACAAATTAGATTCTCATGTTTTAAAGCAATAGTTAAATCTAACCAGTCACTATTTACAGACCTCACCATCCTTTCTTTTTGTAAGCGAGTAAAACTATTTAGAAGGTTAAACCTAACAGTAGCAGAAGCTTCATCATTTAATTCTTCAAAATAAACTAACCGAGTTAACTGCTGACTAGCATCAAACATTAAGCTTGGCATTTTTTTATAAAATTCCATCGTTTTTAAAATATCTGCACTTAAACCAACATGCAAATTATTTCGGTTTCGGTCGGTAACAATAAATACGTACTTTTTATTATTGGAATTGTTGCTTTTTCTACTGATTAAAGTGCTCATATTATACAGTTTAAAAATGATTTAAATTTCTTTTTTCTAAATCAAAAATAATTACTAATTTTATTGGCATAAAAATACTAACATTTTTAGTAAAAACAAATATTTTTTTGAAATGGGAAAAATATCAGAAAACATTAAGTTCCTTAGAAAGAAAAAAGGGCTTACACAACAGCAGTTTGCCGACAATATGGAGATTAAACGATCTTTAGTAGGTGCATATGAAGAAGAACGAGCCGACCCAAAATATGAGTTGTTAAAAAAGTTCGCTGACTTTTTTGAGTTAAGTATTGATGAATTGATCAATGAAAAAATTGATGCAGCTTGGAAACCTAAGCCAAAAGGAGATGGTTCTAACGTCCGTATTTTGAGCATCACCGTAGATAAAGACGATAACGAGAATATTGAGCTTGTACCTGTTAAAGCCAGTGCGGGCTACTTAAATGGTTACAGTGACCCTGAATATGTGGCTGCTTTGCCAAAGTTTTCTCTCCCTATTTTTAAACAAGGAACCTATCGGGCTTTCGAAATTAAGGGAGACTCTATGTTGCCTCTTCCGTCTGGATCTATCATTATTTCTGAGTATGTTGAAAACTGGAACGATTTAAAGATTGGTGATACAGCCGTAATTATAAGCAGTACCGAAGGAGTAGTTTATAAAAGAATAGGCTCTAAAATAAAAGCAGATAAAGGTTTAAAGTTAGTGTCTGACAATCAGGTTTATGATCCGTATTACATCACAGCTAATGAAATCATGGAAATATGGAAAGCTAAAGGTTATATTTCTATGGAAATGCCACAACCTACGCCAGAGCCAACCATGGAAAGTTTAACTAGTATGATGGCGCAAATGCAACGTTCTATCAGTCAATTACAGCAAGAAAAAAATTAATTTAAAGGCTTTAAACCTTTTTCATTTTTTACGCTCTTAATGGAATAAACTTATAAAAATGAAAAAATACATTTTATCAATCGCCTTAATGGTAGCGGTAAGCACTGCTGGTTTTGCACAAAAGAAAACTGCTGAACAAAGAGCATCCAAGTCAACAGAAATGATGGAAAAAAACCTTTCTCTTTCTGCTGATCAAAAAACAACTATTTATAACGCAATGGTAGAAAAAGCCAAAGCGGTTGATGCCCTAAAAGAAGCGGCGGGCGAAGGCGGTAAACCGGATGCAGAAGCAATGAAAGCCATCAATAAAAAGTATAACGATGTATTAAAAGCTACTTTAACCGATGATCAAAAAGCTAAAGCAAAAGAAATAAAAGCACAAAAAGCTACCACAAAATAACAGCAGTTTCCCAATTCAAATAAAAGAACTGTCTCTAAAAAGGCAGTTCTTTTAATTTAAAAGTTTTAAAGAACGTGATATTTAGCATCAAGGCGTTTTATATTTATTTGGCATAAACACTTAATTTTACTTATATCATAAAATAAAAAACTGCCTCGGTTTATTTTTGGAGACAGTCTTTTTTTTCGAAAAAATATCACATAAAGGCTGAAAGCAATATGCGCAAAGCTAAAAACCTATAATAAATGTTATTACGTTCGGTTTATTTGTGATTATTTATTGGATACTATATAAATCAGAAACTAAGCTTCGATCGCTAATTTCTCAAACTCGTTAAAAGCAATTTCTTTTTTATCTAAACTAATTACACTTTTTAAATAATCAAACACTTTCTGAGATTTTACTTCGTCAAAAATACGGTTTGCATTTTCTTTCTCTTGTAAAAACTGAGCGGTATATTGCCCTAATTGTTCTTCTGTTAAAGCCTGTGGGCTGTACATTCTAAACTGTCCGTCTAATCTTGCTTTAGCAGCTTCAAAAACATCTTCGTACTTAATTTCTAACTTTTGGCTTTTAACAATGTTGTTCTCCACCAAAGTCCAACGAAGATTTTTTGCAAAGTCATCATAACCTTTTTCTAGTTCTTCATCGCTAATTTCTTTATTGGCAACTTTTAACCAACGCTTCAAAAATTCATCTGGCAAAGCCATAGTTGCTCTTTCAGAACCATATTTGTACAAATCGCCAGCTAGTTTTTTATCCGCATCTTGCGTCATCATTCCTTCTAACTCTTCAGTGATTTTTGCGGTAAACTCTTCTTCAGATTTAACTACGCCTTCACCAAAAACCTTATCAAAAAACTCCTGATTCAAATCAGACTCTTCTAATCTATTGATGTTTTTTACAGTTAGTTTGAATTTAGATTCTGGAATAATTGCATTTCCTTCATCTAACTTTAAAATTCTAACCAATTGTTTCTCATCATCAACTGCTTTAACCAAATCAAAGCTTTCCACCACATCATCTTTCTTTAAACCAATTAAAGATTTTAGCGCAGAAGCGTCTTTTACAGCCTCGGTTCTTAACGAAGTAGTTACATCAATACCGCCTTCAAAAATAGAACCGTCTGCGTTTAATTGCTGGAACTGACCAAAAATCACGTCGCCATCAGCAACAACCTCTGGATTGGTCATTTTACCGTAGCTTCTTCTAATATTTTTAATTCTTGCTGCTAAAGTTTCAGCATCAACTTTAATTACATATTGCGTTAATTTATCTTTATCAGAGAAAGCAACATCAACTTTTGGTGCTAAACCTAATTCGTAGTGGAATACAAACTCATCGTTAAAATCCCAGTTAAAATTATCGTCTGTTTCTTTGGGTAAAGGCTGGCCTAATATTTCGATTTCGTTTTGTTGGATGTAATTGTTTACAGAATCAGAAAGTAGTGTGTTGATTTCTTCAACCAAGATGCTTTTTCCGTACATTTTTTTAACATGTGCCGGCGGAACCATTCCTGGACGAAATCCTGGAAGTTTCATTTTTTTAGCTTGGTCTTTTATGGCTTTGTTCACTTTTTCCTGGTAGTCATCAGGAGTGATTTTAACGGTTAAACTTGCATTCAGATCATCGATCTTTTCCTGTGTAATATTCATGCTGTTTATTTTTTTAATTGCTACGTCTCTATACAAAAATCCCTCCCATTTTGTGGGAGGGATTGGTTTTGTGCGGAAGAAGGGACTCGAACCCCCACGCCGTGAAGCGCCAGATCCTAAGTCTGGTGCGGCTACCAATTACGCCACTTCCGCATTTAGGATTTTATTTAACAAAACAATTAGTAATTATTTTGGATTGCAAAGATATGATTTAGCTTTTGTTTTGCAAGTGGTTTATTAAAATAATTTCGTTTTTAACTCCTTAAAGTAGGCTATTGATCTAAGCAATCGGCTCCCATACCAGCTAAACATTTCTCCATCAACTAATTCCACTTTTGCATCGGGCCAAATGTTGTTAAAATAATCAATATGTTTTTCTGAAAAAGGATAAGGCTCAGAAGATAAAAAAACAAGTTCTGGCGTAAGTTCAGCTAAATTCTCATGAGTTACGTTTGGGTATCTATTCCATTTAATTACATTTTTACAGCTGCAATAAATCAACATTTCATCAATGAAAGTATTTTTACCCGCTAACATATCAGGATGATGCCATATAAAATAAGCAACACTTTTTAAGTTTTGTTTGTCGATGCTTTTCAAAAACTGGTCAAAACCAAATTTTATTAAATTGCTCATTTCCTGTCCTTCCTCTCTCCGATTTACCAATGCTCCAACCTTACTAATCATATCCAAAGCATCTTCTAGGTTATAAATATCGCTCATCCAAACCGGGAATTCCTGCATCAGCAACTCTATATCTTCTTGCTGGTTCTCTTCTTTATTGCCGATAATCAAGTCCGGCTTTAAGTCTCTAATCTTTTGAATATCTACTTTTTTAGTTCCTCCAACCTTTTGGGTGACTTTGAATTTTTCTTTCGGATGAATGCAAAATTTGGTAATCCCCACAACCTCTTCGTTGAGGCCTAAATCAAACAAAAGTTCCGTTTGCGAAGGAACTAAAGAAACAATTCGCTTTGGCGGAAAATTGACAGATATTTTATTTTGTAGCTGATCGGTAAATTGCATCCTCAAAAGTGAAATTTATTTCAAAAAAAATCGCAAAACCGGATGAAAAAATCCAATTTTGCGATTGATGAGGTTAATTTTAAAGGTTATTATTTGCCTTTTGGCTTGTGCTGTTTTCTATCCCCCATTTTACCTTTCATACTTTCCATTTTCTCTTTTTGTTCCGGAGTTAAAGTGGCTTTAAAAGCTTCATGGTTTTTCTTTGCTTCCTCTCTGTTCGCTTTAAACATTGCTTTTTGATCTGCACTAAGGGTTTCATTTAATTTTTGCATTTTATCCCTTGGCTTCATGGTTTTATCAGCCATAATTGCTTTCTGTTCTGCATTTAAAGATGCTTCAAACTTTTCGTGATTAGCTTTTTGGCTTTCTCGGTTAGCTTTCATCTGTGCTTTTTGGGCATCTGTTAAATTTAATTCGGCATGTCCTTCTTTTTTGGA
>DASSWV010000335.1:0-2449 GCA_035704545.1 Pelobium sp. | reverse complement strand
GGGATGGGCGAGAGAGCCGGAAATGCACCTTTAGCGAGTGTGGTTGCAGTAATCAATGACTTTTTGCCTCAGGTTGAAGTTGGCTTAAAAGAGTCATCTTTATACAAAGTAAGCAAGTTGGTGGAGACTTTTTCGGGCGTGAGAATACCTGCAAATAAACCCATCGTTGGTGAAAATGTATTTACGCAAACCGCAGGAATCCACGCAGATGGCGACAATAAGAAGAATCTATATTTCAGCGATTTGTTGCCAGAAAGGTTCGGACGAAAACGTTCTTACGCTTTAGGAAAGACCTCTGGAAAGGCTAACATTGAGAAAAATCTTCAAGAACTAGGCTTAAAACTGAATGATGAGGATCTTAAGAAAGTGACCCAAAGAGTAATTGAATTAGGAGATTCTAAAGAAACTGTTACTCAGGATGATCTGCCTTACATCATTTCAGATGTTTTAGCGAGGAATGCTTACAAAGACACGATTAAAGTGGAATCGTACCTAATTTCACACGCATCTGGCTTAAGACCTGCCGCAACTATCGCCATTAAATTTAATGACAAGTTGTACGAAGAGCATGCCCAAGGCGATGGACAGTTTGATGCTTTTATGATTGCATTAAGCAAGTTGTATAAATCAAAAGGAAAAAAACTTCCGGCTTTGATTGATTATAGCGTACGTATTGCACCAGGAAGTAGTTCTGATGCACTGTGCGAAACCACCATCACTTGGAAAACCGATAAAAAAACGTTCACAACAAAAGGCTTGGACTCTGACCAAACAGTTTGTGCAATAATGGCGACGGAAAAAATGCTGAATATTATTTGCGAACAGGAGAGGAATAAAGTTATTTAGGTATTAGGTTGTTTTTGGTTAGGCCAACGCAATCTGAATATTGATACTGATAAATCGAGTGGTTAAAAAAAGTTTTAAAATAATTTTAAAAATTTAAAGAATAGAATTATAGTTTGCAGCGTATAGGTTTACCGTGTAAGTCCTAACAAGCTAACAAACTAACAACTAACAAACTAGAAGAAATGAAACTAAACATTGCCCTATTAGCGGGAGACGGAATTGGACCTGAAGTAGTAAATCAGGCGGTTAAAGTGATAGATGCTATTGCTGTTAAATTTAACCACGAAATCAACTATACAGCTGCATTAACTGGTGCTTGTGCAATTGATGATTGTGGAGAACCTTATCCAGACTCAACTCACGAAGTTTGTTTGGCTGCTGATGCGGTTTTATTTGGTGCTATAGGCCATCCAAAATATGATAATGATCCAAAAGCAACCGTTCGACCAGAGCAGGGGTTATTGAAAATGCGCCAAAAGTTAGGCTTGTTTGCTAACGTTCGTCCAACTTTCACTTTCCCATCTTTAATTGATAATTCTCCTTTAAAAAGAGAAAGAATTGAAGGAACAGATCTAATTATTTTACGTGAATTAACCGGTGGAATTTATTTCGGCGAAAGAGGAAGAAAAGACGATGGAAACACCGCTTTTGATACTTGTACTTACACCAGATCAGAAATTCAGCGTTTAGCTAAAATGGGTTTTGAAATTGCGATGACCCGTAGTAAAAAATTGTGCTGTGTAGATAAAGCAAACGTTTTGGAAACCTCTCGTTTATGGAGAGAAACCGTTCAGGATATGGAGAAAGATTATCCAGAAGTAACTGTAAGCTACGAATTTGTTGATGCCGTAGCGATGCGTTTGGTGCAATGGCCAAATTCTTACGATGTATTAATTACTGAGAACTTATTTGGTGATATTTTAACCGATGAAGCTTCTGTAATTTCAGGTTCAATGGGATTAATGCCATCAGCTTCTAAAGGTTTACATACTTCTTTATACGAGCCAATTCACGGTTCATACCCGCAAGCAGCGGGGAAAGACATTGCAAATCCATTAGCAACTGTTTTATCAGCAGCTATGATGTTTGAAGATGCTTTCGGTTTACAAGCGGAGGCGGATGCCATCAGAGAAGTAGTCAACAAATCTTTAGCAGAAGGTATTGTAACCGAAGATTTATCAGGAAAAAACAAAGCTTATGGAACCAATGCAGTTGGTGACTGGTTGGCAAAGAATGTTTAATACCTAAGAGGCTTTTAACATAGAAACCGACGGTACTAAAGGATCGTCGGTTTTTGTTTTAATGCCTATTGTCACAGCCAATCTCAATAGGCGGTTCTTGTGAGTCAAGAAAATAAATACTCGTACAGCCAAATTGTGGACTATCATTGAAATAGAGTATTGGAGGTTTGTTTTTAAAAATAGACACAGTCCATTGAAAATATTTCGACTTGGTAGTTTTATTATGTTCTAACAAGTATAAACTTCCCCCATCGCCCTCGTACAAAATAGCATCACTTTTGTCATAAACTACGGCTTGATTTTTTGGGTTTATAACTATAAAATGCCTTCCTTCAAATCCACCAAGATCCGAGTTAATTTTG
>DASSWV010000319.1:0-4940 GCA_035704545.1 Pelobium sp. | reverse complement strand
ATAAAAATGAAACGGAAACAATGACTTGGATTGCTAAAATAAATACGGCCGCCAAACTTGTTAAAGAATCAGGATTAAAATTAGCTTACCACAACCATGATATTGAGTTTTATGATTTGGGAGAGGGTAAAAATGCGTTCGAAATGCTTTTGAATGGCACAGAACCAGATTTAGTAGATTTCGAGATGGACATTTACTGGGTAGTTAGAGCGAAAAAAGATCCCATCAAGCTAATCAATGATTATCCCGGAAGATTTAAGTTGTGGCACATTAAGGATATGAACAAAACTGATGCCTCTAAAAACGCAGAAATTGGTTCAGGAACTATAGATTTCCCTTCCATAATCAAAGAAGCCAAAAAAGCAGGTTTGAAATATCCTTTTGTTGAGCAAGAAAATTATAAAATGGATGCCTTTGAAAGCATCAATATCAGCGCTAAATACCTTCAAAAAATACTTTAACAGCATTAAGCTAATTGTTGGTGGTTGATTATCAAATCCTACTAAAAGCAAAAAAGTCAAGCAATTCACTCGCTTGACTTTTTCTAATATTTATTTCTTGGATTAGAGCGCAAATGCTTTTTTTACTTTGTCTACAAAATCTAGCTTCTCCCAAGTAAATAATTCAACTTCAACAGTTTTTTCTTCACCATTACTACCTAAAAACGTTTTCTTAACCACTTCGTTTTTACGCCCCATATGTCCATATGCTGCAGTTTCTGAATAGATTGGATTTCTTAATTTTAAGCGTTGCTCAATAAAGTATGGGCGCATATCAAAAATCTCTTCCACTTTTCTTGCAATTGCACCATCGTTTAAATCTACTTTTGCGGTTCCGTTGGTATCAATAAAAATACCGCAAGGTTCTGCAACGCCAATGGCGTAAGATACCTGTACCAAAACTTCGTCAGCAACACCTGCTGCCACCAAATTTTTAGCAATATGGCGAGTAGCATAAGCAGCCGATCTATCTACTTTTGAAGGGTCTTTTCCAGAAAATGCACCTCCACCGTGTGCACCTTTTCCGCCGTAAGTATCTACAATAATTTTTCTTCCGGTTAAACCAGTATCACCATGAGGACCACCGATAACAAACTTACCAGTTGGATTGATGTGATATTTGATCTGATCGTTAAATAACTGCTGTAACTCTGGTTTTAAAGATGCTTTAACTCTAGGAATCAGAATCGAGATGATATCACTCTTAATTTTCGCCAACATTTTTGCTTCTTCATCAAAGTCATCATGTTGGGTTGAGATCACAATACTATCAATCCTAATTGGCTGGTGGTTATCATCATACTCAATAGTAACTTGTGATTTCGCATCAGGTCTTAAATAATTAATTTCGCCATTTTCTCTTCTTATCGCAGCAAGCTCAATCAGTAGTTTATGGGCTAAATCCAAAGCTAACGGCATATAATTATCCGTTTCGTTGGATGCATAACCAAACATCATTCCTTGGTCGCCAGCACCTTGTTCTTCAGGGTTTGACCTGTCCACGCCTTGATTAATATCCTGAGATTGCTCATGGATAGCAGATAAAATACCACAAGAATTGGCTTCAAACATATACTCAGATTTGGTATATCCAATTTTTCTGATCACCTCTCTGGCAATTCGCTGAACATCTAAATAACTTTTAGACTTTACCTCGCCGGCTAATATCACTTGGCCAGTAGTTACTAAGGTTTCACAGGCAACCTTGGAATCTTTATCAAAAGCCAAAAAATTATCAATTAAAGCATCTGATATTTGGTCAGCAACTTTGTCTGGGTGTCCTTCAGAAACAGACTCTGATGTAAATAAATACGGCATATAAAAAATTTAAATGTTTAACTTTATGAGGAAAGAAGGGAGAGATTGCAGTTAAACCTTTACGGATAATGTTTTAGCATTTTTTTAACGTGGTTGCAATCATTTTCAAATCATTCCACTAATGTGGCACAAAGGTATAACATTTTTTAATTTTCAGAAAAAATAGGATTACTTTGTACCATCACATAAAAAAAACTTCTTGAAGCAACGCATATTATTTATTGTAAACCCTATTTCAGGAGGACTGAACAAGATTTTTATCCCAAATCTCATTGATAAGAATTTAGACCATCAAAAATTTGACGCAAAAATTATATATACTTCTTACCATACACATGCAAAAGTGCTGGCCGAAGAAGCCGTTGCGGGCGATACCGATATTGTAGTTGCCGTTGGGGGAGATGGCACTATCAACGAAGTTGCTGGCGTTTTAGAATCGTCCAACAAAACAATGGCTATTGTGCCTTGTGGCTCCGGAAACGGCTTAGCCCGAACTTTGGGGATACCGCTGAACAACGCCAAGGCAATTGCTAAAATTAATCAGTTAAAAACCACAGCAATTGATGTAGGTGTTTTAAATAACAGAAAATTCTTCAACATGGCAGGCATGGGCTTTGATGCGCATATTAGTGCGCACTTTGCAAACAGTGTTAAAAGAGGCTTTTTGGGATATATCAAATCAACATTACAAGAAGTAGTAGGCTACAAATCACAAAGCTACACGATTGTGATTGACGGCGAGCAAATAAAGACCGATGCCTTTATGCTTAGCTTGGCCAATTCATCGCAATACGGGAACAATGCACACATATCGCCAACAGCTTCCACCCAGGACGGTTACCTTGATATTTGCATCATTAAACCGTTTCCTTTAAAGATTTTTCCTATTTTAGGCTATCGGATGTTTGCTAAAACCACCTCCAGCTCCAAGTATGTATCTATTATAAAAGCAAAAAATTTTGAAATCATAAGAGAGGCTGAAGCGGCGGTTCATGTAGACGGAGAACCCTTTTTAATGGGCAAACACCTTACAGTTAGCATTAAACCCTTAGCATTAAGGATAATTATTTAAAATGAGTAATGATAAAAAATCTAGAAAATTTAGTGGCTTTGATGGGCTAGTATTCTCTACCAATCCGGATGAGCAATTAGATCATATTGAGGCAAACGAAGCAGAAACCTTAGACCCCAAACATCAACAATTGCGGGTGCAGTTAGACAAAAAGCAACGCGGGGGCAAAGCAGTAACTTTAATAACAGGTTTCGTGGGGAGTGATGAAGATTTGAAAGATTTAGGGAAGTTATTAAAATCTAAATGTGGCGTAGGCGGTAGTGTTAAAAATGGTGAGATTCTAATTCAAGGAGATTTCAGACAAAAAATTCTACAACTGCTATTAGAGAAAAATTTTAAAGCAAAACAAATTGGTGGTTAATTTGGAATACTTATTGGCAAGAAGAGTTATAGCGAAGTTCTTTAACATTAGTTTAACATAAAGGTAATATTGATTGCTTTTATTTGCGTCCGTAATTAGCATAAGGCAAAAATGTTATATATTAACTGCACAGCCATAAAATAATGCAGTTTTAATTTGGTTTTTAATCCTAAAATGATTTTCATTGTAAAAGATTGTTCAGTAAGGGCAATCTTTTTTAATTTTAGCGTTTATATAAGGCGCAAAAGCTAAAAAGATGCTTTTAAACCAATTTAAGCCAATTTTTAAAAAAGTTTGATTTTAAAGTTTAAATCATAAATTTGTTATTCGCATAAATAAAAAACAAACATAAAACACACACACATTCATTTAATTCAAAACTAAAAAAAACAAAAAAATGGCAAACGCACCAAAACCTACCACGGCTCAACAGGGGAACTCTAAAGGTTCAGGGATTTTCGCAGGACTAGCAATCGTTATATGTATTGCAATCGGTTGGGTTCTATTCTTATTTGTAATGGGAGACGGGTCTAATTTCGAAGGGGGAGACAACGCTAATCAACCGATCCCGGGTAATTATTTCGGAATGATTTATAAAGGAGGACTCATTGTACCTTTCTTAATGTCGATGTTTTTAATGGTAATCGTTTTTTCAATAGAACGTTTTTTCGTTATCAGCAAAGCGGCTGGAGTTGGCAATGTAGATGCTTTTGTTAGAAAAGTACAAAGCAATCTGGCTACTAACAATGTAGATGCAGCTATTAGCGAGTGCGACAAACAAAAAGGATCTGTTGCGGCGGTAATTAAATCAGGCTTAAAAAAGTACAAAGAAGTAGAAACTGATACCGTAATGGACACTGAACAAAAATGTTTAGCCATACAAAAAGACATTGAAGAAGCAACTGCATTAGAAATGCCAATGTTAGAGCAAAATTTAACCATTATTGCAACCCTAGTATCAGTAGGTACATTAGGTGGTTTGTTAGGTACAGTAACAGGTATGATTAAAGCTTTCGCCGGTTTAGCAACCGCTGGTGCACCAGATCAAGCACAGTTGGCAAACGGTATTTCTGAGGCATTAATTAACACCGCAACAGGTATCGCTACCTCTTTATTTGCTGTACTTTCTTATAACTTCTTTACTTCAAAAATTGATAGTTTAACCTATTCAATTGATGAAGCTGGTTTCTCAATTGTACAAACTTACGCAGCTACACATAAGTAGTCTAAAGTTTTAGTTTGAGCTTTAGATTAAAGCTTTCAACCAATTGATAAATAAATAAAAATAATAAGATGCCAAAAGTAAAAATCAAAAGAAAAAGCACCGTTACGGATATGACCGCGATGTGTGACGTAGCGTTTTTGCTACTTACTTTCTTTATCTTAACGGCAACTGCTCGTCAGCCAGAAGCGTTAGCTGTAGATATACCATCTTCTACAGTTACCTTTAAGTTGCCAGATACTGATATTTCTACCTTAACCATAGGTGAAGGAAAAGTGTTCTTCGGAGTTGTTGGACAAGATGTGAGAATTAATACTTTAGAGCGTATGGGCGAGCAATACAACATTACTTTTACAGACGAAGAGAAAAAACGCTTTTCTGTAATTGAAAACTTTGGAGTGCCAATGGCCAGCTTAAAAGAATTCATAGATCTAGATAATGCGGATAGGATGAAATTGGTTCAACCAG
>DASSWV010000231.1:0-3225 GCA_035704545.1 Pelobium sp. | reverse complement strand
CTTCCGTATCCGCAATTATACCTTTAACCACAATTTTAGCGGCGCTTGCAGAAAAAGCAGCGCCTTTGGTATTTGCCTCTTTATTGGCGGTTATTCGATTGTAAATAAGATAGCCCATCAACAATACAACAATGGCATATACAATATATTTTATCTTCATGTTTTATATTTTGGATTTTCTGTAATCAATAGTAATAATATGGTTGTTGTTGATATTTAAATTGATTTCCATTTGTTGAATAACTTCTAAAAATATGCTTTGATGAGCACCTGGGATGTTGCTTAATGCTAATTGATTTGTTTCTACAATCGCATCATTAATTTTGGGGATATATTGATGCGCTTTCTCCGTTAATTTAATAAGGTGCTTTCTTTTGTCTTCCAAGCCTGTTTCTCTATAAACAAAACCTGTTTTAGAAAGGTAATCAATCATATTAACCATAAAAGATTTATCAACGTGGAAATAGTCGGCCAAATCTTTCTGGGTTAAGCGTTCTTTATGTTCATATATATAAATTAAAACATAATGGTACCTATCTAAAGGAATATCCTTGCTAACATCTGCAAAAATGCTCAAGTACTTTTTAGAGATCATCAATAATTGATGAATAATGGGCTGACTTACGGTACCGGTAGATAACATTTCTCAAAAATAATTATTCGAGGCGCATTTAGTTGTGAGTATCAACTATATTACAATTTGGTGATTATTAAAGTAAATTGTATAGTTTAGTTTTAAAATGACAACAAATAAAGTAGAAATATGTTTAAACAATTATTAAAATTCGTGTTTGTAACCCTTTTAGTATTTATGAATTTAAAAAGCAATGCACAAAACAATACAGATATAGCGTTTGAAGTCTCATTTAATGAACCTCAGACTCATTATATGGAGGTTAAATTAAGTCTCAGCAATATTAAAGGAGATGAAGTTATTTTAAAGATGCCAGTGTGGGCACCGGGTTCTTATTTGATAAGAGAGTTTTCAAAAAACGTAGATAGTTTTACTGCCCAGTCAAATGATGAGCTCATTCCTTTTGAGAAAGTGAAAAAAAACGCTTGGAAAATCAATACAAAAGGTAAAAAAGCTATTACAGTAACTTATAGGGTGTATAGCTTTGAGGTTTCTGTGCGTACTAGTTTTGTGGATGATGCTCACGCATTTTTATCACCAACTGGTGTTTTTATGTATCCTGAAGGTGATTTGGATAAACCGTCAACCGTTACTATTGTTCCTCACAAAAATTGGAAAAAAGTTTCTACAGGTCTCCCTATGGTTGCCGATAAAAAGTTCACCTATTACGCCAAAAATTTCGACTGGCTTTTTGATTCGCCGATAGAGGTAGGAAACCAAGATGTTTTTGAATTTACGGCATCAGGAGTTAGGCATGAGGTTGCCATGGTAGGCGGGGGCAATTATGACAAGGAAAAGCTGAAAATAGATATGGCTAAAATTGTGGAGCAGCAAACCGCAATTTTTGGCGAAAACCCTAATAAATACTATTTATTTATTGTTCACAATTACCAATCGGGCGGTGGCGGGCTTGAGCATTTAAACTCCACCGTTTTAGGTGCTACAAGAGATGGCTATACAAACTCTGCAACTTATCAACAATTTTTAAGTTTAGTGGCTCACGAATACTTTCATTTATGGAATATCAAGCGCTTAAGGCCAAACACCTTAGGTCCGTTTGATTACGATAGGGAAAACTATACAACCAGTTTGTGGATTGCCGAAGGCTTTACTTCTTATTATGATAATATTGTGGTAAAACGCATTGGAGTATACACCCCAAATCAATGGTTAAATATTTTGGAGGATGAAATCAACGCAGTTGAAAACCGCTTAGGAAATAAAGTACAAACACTTAGTGAAGCTAGTTTTGATGCTTGGATTAAGTATTACAGACCAAATGAAAACAGCAGTAACACCACAGTTTCTTATTATGCCAAAGGCTCGTTGGTTGCCTGTTTGTTAGATTTAACGATCATCAATGCATCCGATGCAAAATTATCTTTAGACGATGCAATGCGCTACGCTTATAACGAGTATTATAAGAAAAAGGGCAGGGGCTACACCAGTGAAGAATTTAAAGCAGTTTTAGAAAAGTATACAAAGCAAAACTTAGATCAGTTTTACGCTGATTACATCAATGGAACAAAAGCGTTAGATTTCAATAAATATTTAAATTACGCAGGTTTTAAATTGCTTGTACAACCTGTAAATCAAAACATTCCTTATTTAGGGATTTCGTTAACAAAAGATCAGAAGGAAATTGCAACCGTTGCCAGAAACACAGCAGCTTGGGAAGCAGGTTTAAATGTCAAAGATGAAATTATTGCCATCAACGGAGAACGTGTGAGCAATGCTTTAACACACATTAATAACTTTGATGTGGGTGATGAGTTAGATTTTTTGATTAGTCGCGATGGCATCATTAGAACCATAAAAGTAAAGTTGAAAGCCAGCGCTTCTAAGAATTATCAGATTAGGCAGTTGGAAAGCCCTACTTCTAAACAAAAGGCTGTTTTAGAAAAATGGTTGAGTTTATAGTTGTAAGTTCATGCTTACGGTGTAGCAAAGCCGTAAGCATGAAAATAAGGTTTAAAAAGTATACCTAATGGTAAGTGCGGCTTCTAAATCCAAAAACGGACCTCTTGCTATTTCTAAGCGTGGATGCAAATCTAAAGATGCTGAAACAGGGATGTCAGGAACCTGCCATTCTAGTCCTAAAATACCATCTGCACCCAGTAAAATGCCGCCATCACCATAATACCTGTTTTTTCCATATGCCCGGTAATACCTGTCGCCACTAATTCCTCCAATGTGTGCACCAGCACCGTAAAACCAAGTTAATGAGGGTTCTGCAAATGCAATTGCGTGTTTTTCATATAAACCTGTTACTACAAAAACGCCTGGCCTAAATCCTAAAATCCCTTCTAAAGCAGTGTCCGAGGCGATAAAGTGCTTTAAAGATATTCCGTTTTCATAACCCCCTAACCTTAAACCAACCGCTGTTGTGTAGTTTGCTTGCGCAGATACACTCGTGTTTAACACTAACATAAGACCTAAAAGAGGTGTAATTTTTAATAAGTTCTTTTTCATTTTAATTCATTCGATTTAATGCGCTTAGGCTCAAAATAAATGCCAAGTAGCGCTAGGGTTAGTCTTTATAACAGATATAGCGTTAATAAATTGTTAATCATTTGGTTATAGCTAAAACA
>DASSWV010000151.1:0-2069 GCA_035704545.1 Pelobium sp. | reverse complement strand
GCTGTTTCTTATTAAACGAGGGATGCGCTCTTTAGAGCTCTTTATTGTTTCTATGGTGTTTATAATAGGTCTAGCTTTTTTGGTAGAGATGCTTATTGTAGAACCAGTTTATGGTGATGTAATTAAAGGCTTAATACCGTCAAGCTTGGATGGATCAGCATTGTATATTGCCATAGGGATCATAGGCGCTACAGTAATGCCTCATAATTTATATCTCCACTCTGCGCTGGTGCAAACCAGAAAGTTTGACAGATCAGTTAAAGGAACTAAGGATGCTATAAAGTTCAATTTTATTGATACTACTATTGCACTAAACCTTGCTTTTTTTGTAAACGCAGCCATTTTGATATTAGCAGCCGCTGCTTTTTACACCAACGGCTACCATGAAATCGCTGAAATTCAGGATGCCTATGCATTGTTAGAAAATATTTTCGGAAAAGCCGCCCCTACTCTTTTTGCGATAGCATTGATTGCCGCGGGTCAAAGTTCTACTATAACCGGGACACTTGCTGGGCAGATAATTATGGAAGGGCATTTAAATCTCAGAATCCAACCCTGGTTACGCCGTTTAATCACTCGCTTAATTGCAATTGCACCAGCTTTCTTTACAATTTTAATCTTTGGCGAAGATGCTTTAGGGAGTTTATTAATCCTTAGTCAGGTAGTATTGAGCTTACAATTAGGTTTCGCAGTTATTCCTTTGATACATTTTAACTCGGATAAAAAACTAATGGGTGCTTTTGCTATTAAACCTTGGGTTAAAACTTTGGCCTGGTTAAGTTCAGCAATCATCGTTTATCTTAATATTACTTTAGTTATCGATGAGCTAACCGGCTGGTTAAAAGGAGACAACGCTAATGATTTACTGATTTATCTTTTAGTAATTCCGTTTTTTGTAGCTTGTTTAGGTTTGTTAATTTACATTTTTATTCATCCTTTTTTAACAAAGCATAAAGAGAACAAAAAGCTTGTTCCACACGGACAGGCTATCGGCTATACTAAAGATCTTGTGATTGAATACAAACATATAGGTATTACCACAGATTTTTCATCTAAAGATCAAAAAATCATTAATAATGCTTTAGCTCAGGGCGGTAAAAATGCTACATATACATTTATACATATCGTTGAAACGGCCGCTGCAAGATATCATGGAAAAAACGTGATGGATCAAGAAACTATTTTAGATGAAGAAAATTTAAAGAAATACACTCGTGATTTAATTGATTTAGGGTTTAAAGCAGATTACAAAATAGGTTACGGAAGCACTGCCGAGGCTATTGCAAAAATAGTAAATGAATCTGAAATCGATTTTTTGGTAATGGGAGCACACGGGCATAAAGGTTTTAAGGACTTGGCGTTTGGCACCACCGTTGAAAGTGTAAGACATAAAATTAAAATCCCAGTGCTAATAGTAAATTAACGTTTTTAGAGCCAATTTTTCATAATTCTTGATAGTTTGTTTTTAGCCATAAATTGGGCTTTCTTTATCTCACACAAAGCAATTTTTAGATCGAAATAAAAATTATATTTGCAGGCAATAAAATGCCTAGTAAAAATGGCATGAGGTAATCGGAGAGAAGACCATCGCAGACGCTATACTCGACCGTATTGTGCATGATGCCCACCGCATAGCACCCCAGGGAGATTCGATGAGAAAAAAAAGAGTTAAGGCAGCAAAAACAGCTTTCAATAACAGACGATTGATTTTACTGCTTTTGTTAACGCTTCTATGGCATTTGCGCCGTTCCTTCGCCAGTAAATTAGGTGGTAAGTTTGCCATGGAATCATATGGTAAGTTTCGCCGAAATATACACACTCAGTTGTAAGCATCTTTTAAACAACCCTCAATAATTAAGCTTTTAAATTATCTTTGTTCACATGAAAATCCCGAAGTTCCAAGACCTAATCATATTTGAAGATGAGCATATCATTGTAGTAAACAAACCCCCGTTCGTATCGTCTTTAGATGATAGAGAAGGCGGAGATGTTAACATATTAAGATTAGCGAAGCAATACCATGAAGATGCGCAGATTTGCCATCGCTTGGATAAAGAGACGTCTGGTGC
>DASSWV010000144.1:0-5480 GCA_035704545.1 Pelobium sp. | reverse complement strand
AGTTTGTAAAACTTAATAACAGACCTACAAACTCAGAAAGTTCGTCTGGTTTAGGCTTATTTATCGTAAAAGAATTGTTAAAGAAAATCAAAGGTGAAGTTAGCGTAGAAAGCACCTTGGGGGCGGGGAGTACGTTCATTTTGAAACTGCCCTTTGCCATTTAACTTTTTGCTCGTTAGTGTTTTTATAAAAGCCTTTAAATTTACCCTTTCCACATTGACTAAATTATCCACATTTAAAAAGGGCAAACATTAATTTTTAACTTTGCATTTCTAATACAAATTCCTTGGCAAAAAGCAAAGATAAAGAGACTCCGTTAATGACCCAGTATAACCAGATTAAGGTTAAGTATCCGGGGGCATTGTTGTTATTTAGGGTCGGAGACTTTTACGAAACTTTTGGCGAGGACGCAATTAAAGCCTCGCAGATATTAGGGATTGTGCTCACAAAAAGAGCTAACGGTGCTGCTTCTCACATCGAATTAGCTGGATTTCCGCATCACTCCATAGAAACTTATTTACCAAAGCTTGTGAGGGCAGGGCAAAGGGTTGCCATTTGTGATCAGTTGGAGGACCCAAAAACGGTAAAAGGAATTGTAAAGCGTGGCGTTACCGAATTGGTAACTCCAGGGGTAGCATATAGCGATAATATTCTTCAACAAAAATCTAACAACTACTTAGCTTGTTTACATTTTGAAAAACAAACCATTGGCATTTCTTTTTTAGATATTTCGACCGGCGAGTTTTTGGTGGCACAAGGTAACGCAGAATATATTGATAAACTTTTGCAAGGTTTTAAACCTAGTGAAGTCATCTTTTCTAAAGCCAAATCAAAAGATTTTACCGAAACTTTTGGAAACAGTTTTTATACCTATACGCTAGATGATTGGGCTTTTACAGCCGATTATGCACAAGAAACCTTACTCAAACATTTCGAGGTAAAATCTTTGAAAGGTTTTGGTGTTGAGCGTTTACAGATGGGCGTAATTGCTGCGGGAGTGGCTTTACATTACTTAGGCGAAACAGAGCATCGTCAGTTGTTGCACATCAGTAATATTTCTAGAATTGAAGAAGACCGCTACATGTGGTTGGATAAATTTACCATCAGAAACTTGGAGCTTATTGGCTCTAATAACGAAAATGCAAAAACTTTAATCGATGTTTTAGATCATACATCATGCGCAATGGGAGCAAGAATGTTGCGCAAATGGATGGTGATGCCTCTTAAAAACGAAAAGCCGATTCAAGAAAGGCTGGCCGTTGTGGAGTTTTTTTACAAGGATGTAGAGCTGAGAAATCAGCTTCAAGGATACATTAGGCAAATTGGGGATTTAGAGCGGTTAATTTCTAAAATTGGTTTGCAAAAAACCAACCCCAGAGAGATTATTCAACTTAAAAAAGCTTTAACAGCGATTGTTGAAGTCAAAAACATTTGCGAAAATGTAAGTCAGGATGCAGTAAAACGTATTGCGGAGCAAATAAATCCTTGTACTTCTATAAAAGATAAAATTGAAACCGAGCTATATGCAGATCCTCCGGTTGCTTTAAATAAAGGCAAAGTAATGGCGGATGGTTTAAACGAGGATTTAGACCGCCTACGAAAAATAGCTTTTGGTGGGAAGGATTATTTGTTAGAACTACAAAAACGAGAAGCTGAAATTACAGGAATTACTTCCTTAAAAATAGCATTCAACAACGTTTTTGGCTATTATTTGGAGGTTTCTAATACGCACAAAGATAAAGTTCCACAAGAATGGATTCGTAAGCAGACTTTGGTAAATGCAGAGCGTTACATAACTCCAGAACTTAAAGAATACGAAGACCAGATTTTAGGAGCCGAAGAAAAGATTCTAGCCATAGAAACCCGCTTGTTTGCAGATTTAGTGACCAGCATAGCCGATTTCATTAAACCTATTCAGCTGAACGCTTATCTAATTGCACAGCTAGATGTTTTGTTATGCTTTGCAGAAACAGCTCAGAAAAACCATTATGTAAAACCTAAAGTAAGTAACGATAAGTTGTTGGATATCAAAGGTGGACGTCACCCGGTAATTGAAAAGCATTTGCCTTTGGGTGAAGATTACATTACCAACAGCGTTTACTTGGATAATGATTCGCAACAGATCATTATTATCACCGGGCCAAACATGGCGGGTAAGTCCGCTTTGTTGCGTCAAACGGGTTTAATTGTTTTGATGGCACAGATGGGAAGTTTTGTTCCTGCTAAAGAAGCTAACGTAGGAATTGTAGATAAAATTTTCACCAGAGTGGGCGCTTCTGATAATTTATCCTCAGGAGAATCTACTTTTATGGTGGAGATGAATGAAACCGCCAGTATCTTAAATAATTTATCAGACCGAAGTTTGATTTTATTAGATGAAATTGGCCGTGGAACATCTACTTACGATGGAATTTCCATCGCTTGGTCAATTGCCGAATATCTGCACAATCATCCATCGGCAAAAGCCAAAACACTTTTTGCAACCCATTATCACGAGTTAAATGAGTTGAGCAATTCTTTCAACCGGATCAAAAACTTTAACGTCTCTGTAAAGGAAGTTGGAAATAAAGTGATTTTTTTACGTAAGCTTATACCGGGCGGTAGCGAGCACAGTTTCGGGATTCATGTTGCTAAAATGGCAGGAATGCCATCTTCGGTTTTAAAAAGAGCTAATGAAATTCTACTGCGTTTGGAAAACGAACGTACGGGTGGCGAACACGTGAAAGCAAGTTTGATGAAAATGCAGAAACAACCTGTACAGTTACAGATGTTCTCCTTAGACGATCCGGTTTTGATAAAAATTAGGGACGTTTTAAATAATTTGGATGTAAATACGTTAACTCCTGTAGAAGCTTTAATGAAACTTGATGAAATTCAGAAGGTTTTAAAAAAATCTTAACATGACTTTAAATAGGTTTACGATACCATACAGGCTCAACATTTATAACTTCCGCAAGTTCTCAATAACCACCACGCTATACGCAATACTATTCCTTTCTCTCACTTTTACTGCCTGTAAATCCAAAAAGAACTTAGGAAGTGCGTCCAAACCACGTACCGAAAAGCCGTCCAACAAAATAGCAGGTAAATATGCTAACGAGATGGGCGTGTCGAAAAAAGCCATTAAAAATGGCGTATTATATAATTTCATTGATGATTGGGAGGGTACAAAATATCAGTATGGCGGGCTAAGCAAAAGAGGAGTAGATTGTTCCGGCTTAGTTTATTTAATATACCAGGAAGTTTATGGAAAAAGTATCCCAAGAACTACCAGCCAGCAAGTTAAAATTATCAAAAGGAAATACGAAAGCCAGCTCCGCGAGGGAGATCTGGTTTTTTTTGATTTTGACGGGAAGAAGTTCAGCCATGTTGGAGTTTATCTACAAAACGGCTATTATGTGCATGCCAGCACTAGGAGAGGAGTGATGATCGAGAAACTAAGAAATCCTTATACCTATAAGTATTTTTCGAGATGTGGAAGTGTTAAATAATTGTTTTCTAAATTTTTAGGGAGTGTAACCTAAACCGTATCTTATACCGATGTGATGGCTTACCCTTTGCATTCCTTAAATCCTTTACCTCTATTATCAAGTAATAAGTGTCTGCATTGGGATTTACAAATGAATAAAGTGTTAGTGATAAGGTAAATGCAATTAATTTTTAAAATCTTGTTCTGGCTTGATTTTACCCAAGCAGACCTCTACAAATTGTCCACAAGATACGCATCGATGTAAATGTGCCCAATAAAGGATTGAACAAGAGAAATACCCCCCTCACCATGTCAACAATAGGAGACATCTCACTAGCAGGGTTGCCATGCTACGCCTACGGAAATGATTAATTCCTTTTTGTGTCATAATCAACTATTTATCCACAAATTTTTGGTAAATAAATAAAACACTACTAAATTGGTAGAGTAAAATTTAAAAACAAATAGTTATGTTAAGATTAGGAGACGTTGCACCAAATTTTAAAGTGAAAACTTCATCAGGTGAAATTGATTTTTATGAATATTTAGGAGATAGTTGGGGGGTGTTGTTTTCGCATCCGGCAGATTATACTCCGGTTTGTACAACTGAATTAGGAAGAACTGCTGCTTTAAAGCCAGAGTTTGACAAAAGAAATGTTAAAGTAATGGCATTAAGTGTTGACTCTGTTGAATCGCATCAGGGCTGGATTAAGGACATTAACGAAACCCAAAATGTGGTTGTTAACTTTCCAATCATTGCTGACGAAAGCAAAGAAGTTGCAGAAGCTTATGGCATGATGCACCCAAATGCTTCAGCTACTTTTACGGTTAGGTCCTTATTTATTATAGCACCAGATAAAACAGTGAAATTGATCATATCTTACCCTGCATCAACCGGAAGAAATTTTGACGAAATATTACGGGTTATTGATTCATTGCAGTTAACCGCTTACCATAGTGTTGCCACACCAGCAGACTGGAAAGATGGTGAAGATGTGGTGGTTTCTCCTGCTATCAAAACGGAGGACATTGCTGCTAAATTCCCTAAAGGATTTACAGAAGTTAAACCCTATTTACGGATGACCCCACAACCAAACAAATAGTTTGCATTCTAGTTAATTTAAAAAATATTTTATATTTGATTTATATTATAATTCTAAATATCAATATTTTATGAAAAACGGTACTGTTAAATGGTTTAATGCCCAAAAAGGATTTGGTTTTATTATTTACGAAGGTAAAGACATCTTTGTACATTTTAAAGACGTTGAAGGTGGTGTAAATGCCATCAAAGACAACGACGAAGTTGAATTTGAAGTTGAAGAAGGTCAAAAAGGTCCACAAGCTGTGAAGGTAAAGAAGATATAATCAAATTTTATAACGGGAATAAAGCTGGTTTAAGAAATTATACCAGCTTTTTTTGTGCAAGAATTTTTTGTTGATGATTACGCTGGAATCTTTGCCAAAACCTTTTTGTCTACATAAAAAGTTGCAAACGGGAAAAAGCTAGCAATGCTTACCCAAAATATTTTCTGGAAACTCCACTTGTATTTGTAAGCAAATAAAATAGTATAGCCTACATAACCAAGAAACAGTGCGCCGTGGATAGGACCAAATATTTTAGAAACAATCGGATTATCAAACTGATACTTTAATGGCATGGCTATAAAAACCAATACCAAAAGCGTAACTCCTTCTAAAAGGCATATTAGCCTGAATTGTCCGATGCTAGATTTTAAATTCTCAATCATTATATAAGCGTGTTGTTTTATACTTTTTGAGCGTGGATCACTACTTTTTGATCTTTGTAATTGGTGCTAAAAAACAAAAAATCGTTTCCACCGTCTTTCAACTTAAACTTCTTTTTAAGCTCATCTGGCTTAAAGTTGAAATTTCTACAAACTAAGTTAATTTGTTTGGGAACTTGTGCCTTAGTAAAGTCATTAAACAAAATAGTTTTAATGATTTTAAACCGTTTACCGGGAAAATCAATTAATTCATTAGAAGTATA
>DASSWV010000127.1:0-5375 GCA_035704545.1 Pelobium sp. | reverse complement strand
CATTGCGGTAAATGATAGTATTTACATCAAAGATTTGGATGTTTGGAAAGAAGCTGGACACAACACAGCGCTAAAGAAAACCATCAAAGTAAAAGTTGAAAACGGTGTTTTAAAAATCCATTTTCCGCAATCATCAGCGGGGCAATCTTTAATTTCTGCCATCGCAATTGCCAGTACTTATCCTAACATAAAACCTGCTCCGGCTTCGCCATCATTAGTAGAAAAATCCGGAAAATTTAACACCAAAGAATGGTTAGATATTGGCGACAAAGTTTATACAGATAAGAATATTGTATTTAGCCAGCTTCCCCCCAAACTTTTTGGCGCAACTTTTTTGAGTTCGAAGAGCGGTTCAGCGGTAAATAATTTCACATTAAGTGAAGGGGCAGATGTTTATGTGGCAATCGCCCAAAATACTAATGGTTTAAAAGATTTTGAAGACACCAAAACCACTTTGCAAACAGACGAAAACAGCGGGAAAACATATCAGGTTTATCGTAAAAGATATGCACAAGCCAGAGAAGTTACTCTTCCAAATATGGGAAATAGCGATTATTTAATCATCGCCAAACCCATCACCAAGTTGGAACCGGCTTACGATTTAAAATCATCTCAGGAGTATAAGCCTAATGTTGCTAAGTACAGCGCTAACCTTAAATTAGAAAAGTTATACAAGTATGAAACGTTAACATTCGAAAGTGAAAAGGAAGGGTTTATCAGTTGGAATTTTGATACCGGCGTAGCAGATGTATATTCTTTAACTTTGCGTTACGCAAATCAAACCGGCAAGGATATTAAGGCCAAAATTCAACTTTTCTCTTTAGATGGGACATTAATGAAGGAAGAAGAAGCCAATTTTTCTCCGTCATTTGAAGGAAAATGGAGCTATTTTACCACCACAACTGGCAGTATGATTAACGCAGGGACTTATACACTTAAAATATCAAATCCAGATGTAAAAGGATTAAGCATATCAAAATTGACAGTACAATAAAAAATAATAGCCGATCCAATGAGCTCAAAAATAAATGCACCTAAAATAATTTTAGGCACCAGTAATCTGGGAAATCTGTATCAGGCATTGCCTTATCAGCAAAAACTCGGAATTGTATCAGCCGGTGTAAAAGAAAACCTAGATTTTCCGGTTTTTGATACTGCCGGAAAGTATGGTGCTGGTTTGGCTTTGGAAAGCTTAGGCAAATGTTTGAAAGATTTGGGCGTTAAACGGGAGGACGTTATCATCAGTAATAAACTAGGCTGGTTGCGCAAACCTTTAATTACCGAAGAACCCACTTTTGAGCAGGGCGTTTGGAAAGATATTGAGTTTGATGCTTATCAGGATATCAGCTACGATGGTATCTTAAAGTGCTTTGAGCAGGGAAATGAACTTCTGAACGGTTACATCCCAGCATGGGTTTCTGTTCACGACCCAGATGAATACCTCGCAACAGCTAAAAATAATGCTGAAAGAAAAACTAAATTCAATGACATTTTAGAAGCTTACCGGGCTTTGAAAGAATTGAAAGCCAAGGGCAAAGTAAAAGCCATTGGTGTTGGTGCAAAAAACTGGAAAGCTATACAAGAAATTACCAGCAAGGTTGATTTAGATTGGGTAATGTTTGCCAACAGCTTAACGCTTTACAGTCATCCCAAAGATTTGATGGACTTTGTAAAATCGTTAAATGATAGAGGTATTTTAATTATCAATTCAGCGGTATTCAACGGTGGGTTTTTAACTGGAGGCGATTATTTTAACTATCAACTTTTAGATAGAGAAAAAGATAAAGACGTGTATGCTTGGCGAGATAAGTTTTATTTGATTTGCAAGAAATATGCAATCAAACCTGCTGAAGCTTGTGTTTATTTTGGATTAAACATTGAAGGAGTTTCAAGCATTGCGCTTAGCAGTAGCTCTGCGGAAAGAACAGCGAACAACCTTCAAATGAGCGAAATCGAGATTCCAAAAGCATTCTGGGATGAAATGAAAGCTGAAGGCTTATTGATGTAACCCACAACTTTGCAGGTTAAATAAAAACTAAAGTCTGGTTTTTTAAATTAAGTCAGAAACAGTCTACTTTATCCAAAAAAACGGGCTTTCTTTTTAAAAGAAAGCCCGTTTTATGTTATTATCGTATCGAAGATAAACTATTTGATTTCGTCTCCGGCAATTTTATCCATTACTTCTAAACTTACCCCAGTTGAAGAGTAACCTCCATCATGGAAAAGGTTTTGCATGGTAACCATACGCGTAAGGTCAGAAAACAAGCTAATGCAGTAATCTGCACAAGACTCTGCACTTGCATTTCCAAGAGGCGCAATTTTATCAGCAAAATCAAAGAAATTATCAAAACCCTTAATTCCGTTCCCTGCGGTGGTACGGGTTGGCGATTGAGACACAGTGTTTATACGCACTTTTTTCTCTAGACCGTAGTGGTACCCAAAGCTACGAGCAATAGACTCTAACATCGCTTTAATATCAGCCATATCGGTATAGAAGGGATAAGTACGTTGAGCAGCCATGTAGGTTAAGGCAACAACACTTCCCCATTCGTTGATAGCATCCATCTTTTTAGCAACAGCCAACATTTTATGTAAAGACATTGCAGAAACGTCGATTCCTTTTGAAAAGTAATCGTAGTTTAATTCTGCATAAGGAACTTTCTTGCGGATGTTTACGCTCATGCCAATTGAGTGTAAAACAAAATCAATTTTACCCCCCAATATTTCTTGAGATTTGGAAAATAAGTTTTCTAATTCTTCTACGCTGGTAGCATCTGCCGGGATAATCTGAGAACCCGTTTTTTCCGCTAAAGCGTTGATTTCGCCCATACGCATTGCGATAGGAGCGTTGGTCAGTACAAAAGTAGCACCTTCTTCGTGTGCTTTCTCTGCCACTTTCCAGGCAATTGAATTTTCATCTAATGCACCGCTAATGATGCCTCTTTTTCCTTTTAATAAATTATAAGCCATATATTTTTATTCTTTTCTTGATTTTAAATTTTGAGTGTTATTATTTGAAGTTTAAAACAATTCTGAATGTGAACCAACTCTTAATAAGATAATTTCTTGGGCCTCGTTTATTTCAAACCAAATGATCAATAAATCTGGCTTAATATGAGCCTCCCAATTTCCTTTATAATTTCCAGTCAGTTTATGAGCCTTGTGTTTTTTGTTAATACCTAAAGCACCGTCTAATTGTAAGACCTCTAAAAAACCTGATATTGACGTAAAGTTAGTTCCAGATTGTTTCTTTATTTTCTTTAGGTCTTTTTTAAATTGGGTGGTAGGTATTAATTTAAACATCAAATAGAGCCCATAAATTCTTTAATGTTAGTAATTGGTTCAGCAAGTCCTTTTCCTTTTCTTGCATCATCAATTGTTTTTTGTGTTAATTTATTAGGAATGTGATCAGATTCATCAAGTATCTTAACATTTAGTTTTCTCAAAACTTTCTTTAAGAACTCTTTTTCCGTTTCTTCTATTTGTATGGTTAAAGTCGTCATTTTTTAAAGTCGTTTAAACAAAGATAAAAATAACCCTTAATTAATTTGCTAATAATTCCTTTGCGTTCTGTATTGCGGATTCTTTTGGCTTTTCTCCACTTAGCATTTTTGCAATCTCTAAAACTCTTTCTTCTTGGGTCAAACGTTTGATTTGGGTATAAGTTAAATCATTTTTCGTGATTTTATGAACAAAATAATGTGCTTCGCCTTTGCTTGCCATTTGCGGTAAGTGTGTAATTGCAATTACCTGCATCGCTTTTGAAAGCTCCTGCATAATTATACCCACCCGGTTTGCTACTTCGCCAGAAACTCCAGTGTCTATCTCATCAAAAATTATGGTAGGTAAAGCCGTTTTTTGTGCAATTAATGATTTAATACTTAGCATTAATCTTGAAAGCTCGCCACCAGAAGCAACTTTGTTCAGCTCGTTTAGTTGATGACCTTTATTTGCGTTGAATAAAAACCTAATTTGATCAATTCCGTTAATATCGAACTTTTGATCAGGCAGAAGCGTTTGCTCAATTTTGATCTGAGCAGCTGGCATTCCAACCTCTGCCAGTGTTTTTACAATATATTGCTCAATATTTGGGATTACTTTTTTTCTGCCTTCACTGATTTGAGTAGCTTGTTTAAGTAGTTCTTTTTGAGCGGTTTCAAGTTCTTTTGCAAGCTTGATTAAATCTTCATCAGCAAATAAAATATCATTTAGTTTGTTTGATAAATCGTTTTTGATGTTCAAAAGCTCTTCATTGCTGTTTACCCGATGTTTCTTTTGCAAGGCATAAATTTGACTCAGGCGCTCATTAATTTCTTCCGTTCTCGATTCGTCGAAAACAGTGTTTTGCTCTAAGTTTTCTAACTCATCTGCCACATCTTTTATTTCAATGTTGCAACTTTTTAAACGTTCTAAAAGCGGACTAACTGATGCTTCAAAACGCTCTATTGCTTGCAATTGAGAAAGTGCCTCTTTTAATTTCGGTAAAACAGCTTGTTCAAAGCCGTTGATCAAATAACTGGATGCATACAAGTTTTTCTTGATTTCTTCTGCATGGGTAAGGCTGTTGAGCTCTTGCTCTAAAGCTTCCTGTTCATCTATCTGAAGGTTTGCCGCTTCTAATTCATCAAACAAAAACTGAAAATAATCCTGATCTGCTTTTGCTTTATCACTTTGCTCTAAAAGCGAATCGTACTTTTTCTGTGTTTTCTTGAAGCTCTGAAAATTCTTTTTGTAAGAGCTCACTGTATTGCGGTGTTCTGCAACAACATCCAAAACCAATAATTGAAAAATATTATCGTTAATTTCTAAAGTTGCATGTTGAGAATGGACATCGATTAACTGTTGCCCCAAAGCCTTCAATATTGTTAAATTAACTGGCGTATCGTTAATGAAAGCCCTTGATTTTCCGTCTAAGGCAATTTCTCTACGTAAAACAGTTTCTTCATCGTAATCTAAATCGTTCTCAATAAAAAAATCTTGAAAATGATAATCTTTGATGTTGAAAAAGCCTTCAACCACACATTTCTTCTGTTGATTAAAAAAGTATTTGCTTTCTGCTCTCTGTCCTAATATTAAACCCAGAGCTCCCAACACAATAGATTTCCCGGCTCCGGTTTCTCCAGTGATAATGTTTAAATCCTTATCAAAAGAAATGTCCAGGTTATCTATCAGCGCATAGTTTTTGATCAGTAATCTGCTTAGCATTTTTGGTAAAGAGTATTGAGTAGTGGGTATTGAGTATAAAGTAAAACTTATTTGATTTTTTTAAGCTCTTCGTATTTTGAGGCATTTGCCGGATCCGCATCAATCATTACATTATAAATTTTGGTGCGCTCCATTGGGTTTCCTTTGCTAAATATATCTACAATTTCATC
>DASSWV010000124.1:0-5341 GCA_035704545.1 Pelobium sp. | reverse complement strand
TTGCTCCCTTTATCTTTAAAAACACCTTCGCTTTTGGTTGAGATGGTTTGGTAACTATCGTTAAACAGCATTCGGTAAGTTTAAGATGATAATGGCGACAAGCGCCAAAACAAAACCCATTCCTGCAAATTTGGAGAAACGCTTAAACAGCTTAAAGTTGATGCTCACAATTACACTACAAATAACTGCGATTATTATATAAATCATTCGCTTTTAGGCTTGATGATATGCAATTGATTGGTGCCTATTGTTGTAGTTTCTGTAGTTTCGCCTTTAATCAGCGGAGCTTTTACACCCTCGCCCCAAAATTCTGGAGCGGTAAAAATGCGGGCTTCATCCCAAAGCTTTGCATCTATAAAAGCCTGTAAAGTTTTTGCGCCACCTTCTATAATTAAAGACTGTACATCTTGTAAATAAAGCTGAAAAAGAATGTATTGAGGCAGAAAATGATCAAAATCCTCAATCTCTACGTAATAAGTATTCCCTTCCACCTCGGTCTTTTTTTGGTTAAAAACAAAGGTTTTAATGGTGTTATCAAAAAGGTAATGGCTTGCTGGCAATTCCAAATTTTTATCAACCACTGCCCTTAACGGATTTCTTCCATTTACTAATCTTACATTCAATTGCGGATTATCTGCAAAAGCAGTACGTTTCCCCACTAAAACACAATCTTCTTCACTTCTCCACTGATGTACCAATTGCTTTGCAAAATGGTTGCTAATCCATCGTTGCGTTCCGTCTGTTGGCGAAAAAAAGCCGTCCTGAGTTTGCGCCCATTTTAAGATAATATAAGGTCTCTGATTTTTAACCCTGGTAAAAAAACGTTTGTTCAGTGCTATACATTCTTTCTCCAAAACGCCTATCGTAACATTTACACCTGCTGCTTTCAAACGTTCCGCTCCTTTTCCGTTGACCCTCTCAAAAGGATCTAAGTAGCCGATTACCACGTTCGGAATTTTGTGTTTGATAATTAAATCTGCACAAGGCGGTGTTTTGCCAAAATGTGCGCATGGTTCTAGCGTAACGTATATTGTAGATTTGTGTAAAATTTCATCGGCATTAATAAAACTAGCGAGCACTTGATTAACCGCATTAACTTCTGCATGGGCTTCGCCGTATTTTTGGTGATAACCTTCGCCAATAATTAAATCTTCATGAACAATTACGGCGCCCACCATTGGGTTCGGACTTGCACTTCCTAAGCCTAAATAGGCAAGCTCTAAAGCTCTTTTTATGAATTTTTCGTGTTGCACAATACAAAGTTAACATTATACGCCATGTAGCTTTCTTAATGTTTTAAAATGTTGGAAACATTACCGGCGTATAAACAATTGCGGTACAGATTGATTTTTTACCTTTGAAACTTTGATGGTAAATTATAAAAAGAAATTTAAAGCTAAACTGGCTCAGGTTTACACCGATGAGGAATTAGATGTACTATTTAAGTTGGTTATTGCCGATATAAAGCATCAGGAATTTAATCGCGTTTCATTAAATGATATTAGTTTAAATACCGGAGAGGAAGCTGTTTTTCAGGATTTCATCAATCAACTGACAGCCAAAAAACCAATACAACATATTTTAGGAAAAGCGGATTTCTATGGATTGCATTTTAAGGTTAGTCCTGCAGTGTTGATTCCCCGCCCAGAAACTGAAGAGCTGGTCCATCTGATCATCTCGGAATATAAAAACAAAACGGTTGATATTTTAGACATCGGCACAGGCAGTGGATGTATCGCTATTAGCTTAAAACACAATTTACCAAAAGCCAATGTAAGTGCTTTAGATATAAGTTTGGATGCCTTAGCCATTGCCAAACAAAACGTAGAAAAACATGAAACCAATATCACTTTTTATAATGACGATGCGTTAGATCTTATTGCTATACATTATCCCGAGTATGATGTAATTGTGAGTAATCCACCTTATATCGCTGAGAAAGAAAAGGCTGATATGGACAATTTGGTGGTAGATAACGAACCACATTTAGCGCTTTTTGTAGCAGATAATGAAGCTTTGATTTTTTATGATCGAATTACGGATTTTGCTATCACCAATCTAAAGCCAAGCGGAACTTTATATTTTGAAATCAACCAAAATATCGCTCAAGAAACTAGGGAATTAATTGAAAAAAAAGGGTTTAAGGTGGAATTAATTAAAGATTTGAATGCTAATTTTAGGATGATAAAAGCTCAATTCCGTGAGACAAATTCGATTGATAATTCATAAACATGATATTAACCAATTAGAAATACTTTACTATTTACTATCAATAGTAAAGTATAAATCTATAAGTTCTATTGAATTGTTCAAAAACCCAAAATAAAAGAACATTTAATTTAGGACGCTCAGAAATGACGCTCAACTCCGGGGATGAAATTGCTGAATCGTTTGCTTTAAAAAATCCCGATCCAAGTGCGTGTAAATCTCGGTAGTGGTTATACTTTCATGTCCCAACATTTCCTGCACTGCTCTTAAATCTGCACCACCTTCTATCAAATGTGTTGCAAAAGAGTGCCGAAAAGTATGCGGACTAATATCTTTTTGTAATCCAATTTTCAATGCCAAATCTTTTATCAAGGTAAACACGCTGGTTCTGCTAAGCTTGGTTCCTCGCCTGTTTAAAAAAACGAAATCTTCATTCCCCTTTACAATTTCCAGCTTATTTCTAACGGTATCTCTGTAAATCTCAATATTCTTAATCGCTGTAGCGCCGATTGGAACCAGCCGCTCCTTGCTTCCCTTTCCTGTGATTTTAATAAACTCCTCATCCGGAAAAAAGTTGGAAAGTCGCAAGCCAATTAGCTCACTAACCCTTAAACCGCAGCTGTACAAAGTTTCTAGCATTGCTTTGTTACGAGTGTTTTCGGGTTTGCTCAAATCTAAAGCGTTAATCAGTTCCTCAATTTCTAAAACTGTTAAAACATCGGGCAGTTTACGGATGGTTTTTGGTGCTTCAATCAGCTCAGCCGGACTTTGTTTCAAAAAATCCTCCATCACTAGATACTTATAAAAAGCTTTAACGCCACTAATCAACCTGGCCTGTGTAGTTGCCAGCATTCCCAAATTATTGATCCAAACCAACATATCTTTCAAATCTTTGGTTTGTATTTGCAAAGGCATCAAAGGCTTATCACTGGCTTCTAAAAACTGACAAATTTTATCAATATCATGCAAGTAAGCATCAATCGAATGTTTAGCTAAAGAACGCTCGAGTTTTAAATAGTTTTTAAAACCTTTTTTTGCTATTTGCCAATCCACTTTTTGTTTTAAAAATTTAATGATAAGTTTGAGTGCATGAAGATACAAATTATCAACGGTCCAAATTTGAATTTGCTTGGAAAACGCGAGCCGGGCATTTACGGAAGTGAAGGTTTCGAAAGCTTTTTTGAAAGTTTAAAAACAACCTTTCCAGAAATTGAGCTCAGCTATTTCCAAAGTAACGTAGAAGGCGAAATTATCAACAAACTTCACGAAGTTGGGTTTTCGTTTGATGGTGTGGTAATGAACGCCGGGGCTTATACACATACTTCTGTAGCTATCGCCGATGCTATTGCAGGGATTAAAACACCGGTTGTAGAAGTGCATATTTCTAATGTTTACAACCGCGAGGAGTTTAGGCACCACAGCATGATGGCTAAAAACTGCAAGGGAATTATTACTGGTTTCGGATTAAAGTCTTATGAGCTAGCGATACGTTCTTTTTGTAGGTAAAAAGGTAAATGACAAAAGCCAAGATCGCCATTATGGCCGATGCAATACAGATTGCACCCCAACCCTTGTTTTCCCACAAAGCTAAACCAATTGCCGAACCTAAGGCTGCTCCGATAAAGCTCATGGTCATTAAAACGGTGTTCAAACGGTTTCGAGCAGCGGCATCCAAAGCATAAACCCGAGTTTGGTTACTTACATGCACCGCTTGTTGCCCCATCTCCAACACAATAATTCCGGCAATAAAAAAGTAAAGTTGGGTTCCGAAAAAATAAAATATCGCTTGTGCTATAAAAAGTAACACCAAACCGTATCCAACTGCTTTTCTAGGGTTTCCTTTATCGCTCAACTTCCCTACCAAAGGCGCTGTTAAAGCCCCTACCGCACCTACTAAACCAAACAACCCAATTTGATCGCTTTTAAAACTATACGGATCATTAGCCAGTAGCAAAACCATGTTTGTCCAAAAACTTCCAAAAATCATAAACACAAAAAAGTTGACCGCAGAAGCTTCTCGCAAAACCGGTTCTTGCTTTATCAACGAAGTAATAGAACCCATCAGCTTTTTATAGTTGCCTTTAAAGTTTGGAAAACTCTGCGGAAAGCGAACTTGAATCAAAACTATAATGGCGACACAAATAACGGCGGCAATGTAAAACATAGTTCGCCAACCGTATATTTCACCGATGAACCCACTTAAAGTTCGTGATGCCAAAATGCCCACCAGCAAACCACTCATGATGATCCCCACCACTTTGCCACGTTGTTCTGGAGAGGCCAAATGTGCGGATAACGGCAAAATGAGCTGTGGCACACAAGAACTAAAACCAATTAAAAAACAGGCAATCTCTAAAACTAAAAAGCTTTGGGCAGTAGCGGCCATAATTAATGAGAGCACCGCTAAAACTGTTGTAAAAACAATCTGTTTTTTCCGCTCGAACATATCGCCTAGGGGCACTAAAAACAACAAACCTACCGCATAACCGGCTTGGGTTAAATAAGATGTTCGGCCTGCCTCCGCAGAACTGATGTTAAATTCTTTTGAAATTAATACAATTAGCGGTTGGCAGTAATAGATGTTTGCCACAATAAACGCCGTGGCAATGGCCATAATCAGCGTATCAGATTTATTTAACGTCACCTTTGTTTATTTCCTTAATTTGTTGAACGTTTTATTTTGAAGCACAAAGTAATCCCAAACAATACTGTTTTTATATAAACCTGTGGTGTTGGGTTTATCCGAAATATCTTTGTTAAAACCCACTTTATCAGAAAAAAAACTCAGAACCACACTTCTGTGCGCTTTTGATATGGCCATTGCATTTTTAAATTTTCCGGCAAATAAAAACTTAATCAACGCTAAAAAGTCCAGACAAAATCTAAAAGGTATAATCCATAATGCTTTGCTTGGTTTTAGGTTTTTTCTGATGAGGTAGTAGTTATTCCTAAAATTTAAGAAGGTTTTCCTAGGGCTCTCCACCGCCAACGTTCCACCGCCAACATGCCAAACGGTTGATTTGGCACAGTACATCACTTTATAACCTAAGTTTTTCACTCGCCAACACAAGTCAATCTCTTCCATGTGGGCAAAAAAGTTTTCATCGAGCCCATTTACCCGTTCCCAAACAGA